>JAPPEG010000011.1 GCA_028875345.1 Gemmatimonadota bacterium | reverse complement strand
GTTTGTCACCGAGCCGTTCAAGCCGTGGCTCGACGCGATTGTCGTATCGGCCAGCCTGCACACGTACGTCAGCCAATCTTCGCGCGGCGAGTTGGTCGCGGGTGCCTCTTTGGATCCCTACGAGTTGACGTCCATGCGCTCGACGCTCGATTTTGCCGAGGGTCTGGCCGGCCACATGCTCGACCTCTTTCCCTGTTTGGCCGATGTCAAGGTGCTGCGCCAGTGGGCCGGACTGTGCGACATGACCCCGGACTTTTCACCGATCATGGGCACGACGCCGATTGCGGGTTTTTACATCGACGCGGGTTGGGGCACCTGGGGCTTTAAGGCCTCGCCGGTCTGCGGTTACACCATGGCTCATACCATCGCCCACGACGAGGATCATCCGCTGATCCGCGCTTTTAATCTGTCGCGCTTTGGTGCGTTTGAGTTGGTCGGGGAGAAGGGAGCGGCGTCCGTTGGCCACTGATCGTAAATTACGAATTAGGAATTACGAATTACGAGTTCCCAATTTTCAATTCCTAATTCTTAATTCTTAATTCCTAATTCCTAATGAAAATCCTCACTTGCCCAATCAATGGCCCGCGCCCACTCTCAGAATTCGTCTTCGGCGGCGAGGTGCGCTCCATGCCCGATCCCAAGCAAGCAAGTGACCAAGCCTGGGCCGACTACGTATTCAACCGCAGCGGCGAGCCGGGTATCCAGCGCGAGTGGTGGTACCACAGCGCTAGCAGCACTTGGTTTATCGCCGAGCGCGACACGGCCAGCGACGAGATCGTCCGCACCTACTTGTGGGGCGAGGAGGACCAAGCGTGAAACGCCGTCTGTCCGCACAGCCCGGAGAGTGGATTGACCGGACGCAGCCCCTTGAATTCCGCTTTGAAGGGGAGGCGTTCAGCGGCTTTGCCGGCGACGTGATCGCTAGTGCGCTCTTGGCCAATGGCGTGCAGATGATGGGGCGCAGCTTCAAATACCACCGGCCGCGCGGGGCGTACAGCTTGGCCGGGCACGACGCCAACGCGTTGTTTACAGACGGCGAGCGCACGCATCTGCGCGGCGATAGCGAGCCGTTGGCCGCGGGCATGGACCTGCGGGCCGTCAACACCATCGGTGGGCTGAAAGGCGATTTGCTCAAGTGGCTGGAGTCTTTGGGGCGCTTCATGCCGGTGGGTTTTTACTACAAGACATTCCACCGCCCTCGGTGGCTTTTTCCCTTTCACGAGCGGATCATTCGCCAGATCGCGGGTTTGGGCCAGATCAACCGCGACCAAGCGGCCACGACTAGCCCCAAGGAATACGCTTGGTGCGACGTGCTGGTTGTGGGTGGTGGCGCGGCTGGGTTGGAGGCGGCTAGGGCTGCGGGAGAAGCTGGTGCCCGCGTTTTGCTGGTCGAGGAACAGGCGCGTTTGGGGGGGAGTTGGGCATGGCAGCACGGTGGGAATTGCGACGAGCTGGTCGAGGTGCTCGCTGGCCTGTCACATGTGGAGATCCGCTGTGGGACGGTAGCCGGCGGCCACTACGCCGACGGATGGGTCGCCTTGTTCGACGCGGTGCGGATGACCAAGGTGCGCGCTGCGGCTGTCGTCTATGCCAATGGCGCGATCGAGCAGCCGGCTGTCTTTGGGCACAACGACCTGCCGGGTGTGCTGCTCGGGTCGGCCGCTCAGCGGTTGGTGAAGTTGTACGCGGTCAAACCCTGCGACCGCATGGTGGTGCTAGCGGCCAATAGCGATGCGTATGGGGTGGCGCTGGACATGCTCGACGCGGGGGTCGAGGTGGCGGCTATTGCTGATTTGCGCCCTGATGTGACTCCGTCGGACCTAGCCGAGAAAATCGCCGCCGCCGGGGTGTCGATCCACAGCGGCCATGCGATTTATGCGGCCATGCCGAATAGACAGAAGAATGGCCTGCGCGGCGCAGTGGTGGCACCGCTAGCCGCAGACGGCACCATAGACGCCCAGCGCTGTACCAAGATCGCCTGCGATGGCCTTGTCTCGTCGGTTGGCTGGATGCCCAATGCCGCGCTGCCCAGCCAAGCGGGGGTGCAATTCGCGTACGACGAGGCGCTGGAGCAACTCGTGCCGCAGTCGTGTCCAGACGGGGTCTTTGTCGCTGGGCGCGTTCGCGGGGTGTACGATCTAAACGCGCAGCGGGAAGACGGGCGAGTCGCTGGGCTTAGGGCCGCGCACTACGCTGGTCACGGCGACGGCGAGGTGCCCGCTCCCCCGCCGCCTGGGCGAGAAGCCCTCAGCCATAGCTATCCAATTTTCTCCCATCCGAGCAAAAAGAATTTCGTGGATTTCGACGAGGATTTGCACTTGGCGGATTTCGTCAATGCCCACCAAGAAGGCTACGACAGCGTCGAGTTGCTCAAGCGCTACAGCACCGTGGGGATGGGGCCGAGCCAAGGCAAGCTGTCCAACATGAACGCGATGCGGATCTTGGCCAACCTCAATGGCGATACCATTGCCGCGACCGGCTCGACGACTGCCCGTCCTTTCTACCAGCCGGTGCCGCTAGGACATTTGGCGGGTCGGCGCTTCCACCCGATGCGCCGGACGCCGATCCACGATTGGCATTGCGAGCACGGCGCGGTCTTTGCCCACGCTGGCGACTGGTATCGGCCCGAGTACTATGCCCGCGGCGACGCCAGCCGCGACGAGTGCATTGTGCAGGAGGCGCAGCAGGTGCGGGCTGGTCTGGGAATCATCGACGTGAGTACGCTGGGCAAATTGCAGGTCAGCGGCCCGGACGCTGCCGAGCTACTTGAACGCCTCTATACGGGCCGCTTCAAGAAGCAGGTGGTAGGCCGCTGCCGCTACGGCGTGGCGCTCGACGAGAGCGGGGTTGTGATTGAGGACGGGGTGATTGCGCGGTTGGCCGAAGACCGCTTTTATGCGACCACGACTAGCAGCGGCGCAGCGGCCTTTTACCGCGAGATGCTGCGCTGGGCTGCAATCTGGGGCTTGGACGTGACCTTGAGCAATGTCACAGGTCAACTGGCCGCGTTCAATCTGGCTGGCCCAGAAAGCCGCGACGCGCTGGCGGCATTGACGGACATCGACTTGCGGTCGGGGCCTTTCTCCTATCTACGGGTGCGCGAGGGCGAGGTAGCCGGGGTGCGGGCGCTGGTGATGCGGGTGGGTTTTGTCGGTGAACTGGGATACGAGATCCACGTGCCGGCTTGGGAGGGGGAGCACGTGTGGCGCACGTTGGTGGCGGCTGGTGCGCGGCCCTTTGGGGTGGAGGCACAGCGCCTGTTGCGCTTGGAAAAAGGGCACTTGATCGTCGGCCACGACACGGACGCGCTGACCTATCCCCAAGAGGCGGGCTTGGCGTGGGCCATTGGCAAGAACAAGCGCTTCTTCGTCGGCCAGCGCAGTTTGCGAATCTACGCTGCACGTCCAACTCGGCGCACGCTCGTCGGCGTGCGGTGGCCCGCTGATTTTGCCGGGAAGCTGCCCGAGGAGTGCAACTTGATCATGCGGGAGGGATGGATCGCCGGCCGAGTGACCAGCATCGCTCCGGTCTCGACGCTGGGTTATCCGCTGGGCTTGGCCTTTGTCGAAGCGGATATGGCCGCGCCCGGCACGCAGGTGGATGTGCGCTTGGACGATGGTTCGACGAGTGTGGCGGAGGTTACCGCGCTGCCCTTTTACGACCCCGAGGACGAGCGGCAAAAGCTGTGAGAGGCTAGATGCAAGCTGCGTCCACAAAAAGTAAAGGCCCTGTCGTCAGTCAGTACAACGGGTCCTCTCAAAATGCCTTCTTCGCACTCAGGCTCCAGTGGACCTCTTGGTGATCCAGTCTGCGGGTGTATTCTACATTGAGATAATCGAGCAGGGTCAGCGATAGGCCGAGTTCGTGGTGGAAGAGCGTAGGAGAGTCCTCGGCAAGATCCCAAACTCGGCCCGTGGCCCCGTGTAGTGCCCAGCCCAATCCCCAGCGATGGGCGCGCCATCCCAGTCCCAACCGCTCGAAGAGGCCGGTCCGCCAGCGCTGTTCCCAGAAAAATCCCGCGTAGTGCCGGCCTGTGTACGGGCGGTTGCGCAGGGTTTTAAATGCGCCAAAGGGGGCGACGATCACCAGACCAGCATCTAGGGTCCCGTGGCGCTGAATCGGCACCTGACCAAGACCCGCACCGGCTTGGAGCCGATAGTTGGACTCGGCTGGCCAGAGTCTGCCCCGCGCTGGCTCGACGTGCCAGTCGAGCTGGGCATCTAGGCGGGCAAAACGGGCAAAGCTCCCCATCCATTCGTCGCTGTACTCGGCCGCGAGCCGACCGCGATGCCATGCCTTGGGATCGAGTCCCCCTAGGTCGAGCACCAGTTCCAGCGACGTCATGCGCCCCGCGCGGATCGGGGGATTGTCCCTGTAGGTCAGATCCCGGTCGGCGCAGAGGTGCTTATAGACATAACTGCTGTTGGACTGCACGCTGCAGAAGCTGAAGTCTGTCTCCTTGCGCAAGCTGCTATGCCGCTCCCGATTGAACGCCAGTGTCAGGACGCTGCGTTGCTGCGCGAAGCGATACCCCGCCTCGGCGCGCCAGCGGGTTCGCCAGTAGAAGTCGAAGTAGTCGTCGAGACTGAGCAGAAAGGGATAGCTGTTGTCGGCGAGTGTATAGAGCGACGAAGGATAGCGTGGAA
>JAPPEG010000263.1 GCA_028875345.1 Gemmatimonadota bacterium | reverse complement strand
CAACGGGCATTTGCTGGCCATCGACATAGGCGGCACCTTCACCGATCTGGTGCTGCTCGATCCGGCTGCCGACGCGCTGATGGCCAGCAAGGTCCTCACCACGTATCCCGATCCCTCGGCCGGCGTGCTGGCAGGGGTGCAAGACCTGTTCGAGGAGTGGCAGGTGGATGCCGGTTCCGTGGGGCGGACCGTGCACGGCACCACGCTGATTACCAATGCCCTCATCGAGCGCAAGGGGAGCCGCACGGGCTTGATTACCACGGCCGGCTTTCGCGACGCGCTGGAAATCGGACGCGAGGGCCGCTACGATATATACGACCTGTTCCTCGAGCGGCCCGCGCCTCTAGTCGAGCGCCGACGGCGGTGGGAAGTGCCGGAGCGGGTAGATGCGAGCGGGGCGGTGTTGACGCCCCTCGACGAAGAGGCCGTGCGGCAGGCCTGCGCCTTTTTCCGGGCCGAAGGGGTCGAAGCCGTGGCCATCGTCTTTTTGCACGGGTACCTGAATTCTGCGCACGAGCAGCGCGCCCGGGACCTGGTGCGCAGGCAGTTGCCCGATGTGGCGGTGGCTGTATCCCACCAGGTGGCACCGGAATTCCGCGAGTACGAACGCACCTCGACCACGGTGGCCAATGCTTATGTTCAGCCCTTGGCCGCGCGCTACCTGAAGGGCTTGGAAGAGGGATTGGGTGCCAGTGGCGTGCGGGCACCGCTGCACATCATGCTGTCCAACGGCGGTTCGTGCTCGGTGGACACGGCCGCTGAATTTCCCGTGCGGCTGGTGGAATCGGGGCCCTGCGGCGGTGCTCTGGCAGCGGCGTACTGGGGTAAAATCGCTGGACGGCGAGAAGTCTTGGCCTTTGACATGGGCGGCACCACGGCCAAGGCCATCCTCACCGCGGGTGGCGATTTTGCCTTAGCCTCGGAGTCGGAAGTGGCGCGGGTATATCGCTTCAAGAAGGGGAGCGGCTTGCCCTTGCTGGTGCCGGTGATGGACATGATTGAAATAGGAGCCGGTGGCGGCAGTATCGCTCGGCTGAGCGATATGGGCCTACCCGTGGTGGGCCCGGAAAGCGCCGGGGCCAATCCGGGGCCGGCCTGCTATGGGCGGGGCGGGACCCAACCGACCGTGACGGATGCGGATCTGGTCCTCGGCCTGCTCAACGCGGACTATTTCCTGGGTGGGAGCATGGTCCTGGATCCGGAGGCCGCGCAGCGGGCCGTGGCGGGTTTGGGTACGGCCTTGGATATGAGTACCGAGCGCGCGGCCTGGGGCATCCACCAACTGGTGGACGAGAATATGGCCAATGCCGTCCGCGTACACGCGGCCGAGCGCGGCCTCGACATCCGCTCGCATACGCTGGTGGCAACCGGGGGCGCTGGTCCCGTACACGCCTGCGGCCTAGCGCAGCGGCTGGGTCTCGACGCGGTCATCGTGCCTCCGGCGGCTGGAGTGGGATCGGCCTTTGGCTTGATGCTGGCGCCGATTTTGTTCGACTTTGTGCGCACGTACGTGGTGCGTCTCGAAGACCTCGACATTGATGCGCTGGGCAATTTGCTGCGCGCCCTCGAAGCGGAGGGCCGCGGCATTGTCGAGGCCGCGGGGGTGGCTGCGGCCGATATCGAGGTGCGGCGCAGCGCTGATATGCGCTATGTGGGGCAGGGCTTTGAGATTCGGGTGGAGTTGCCGGATGTTCCCTTTGACGAGCGGATGGCATCCCGCATTGAGGAGGCTTTCGAAGCCGAGTACCAACGCCTGTACGGCCGTCTGTGCGCCGGCGTGCCCATCGAGTCAGTACACTGGCGGGTTGCGGTCTCCGGCCCGCGGCCCCGGCCGGGGCGCGTCGAGATTCGCCGGGACCGGTCCGCTGGCAAGGCCGGGGCTTTGAAGGGCCGCCGAGGGGTCGTTTTTGCCGCGGGTGAAGGTGCCCTAGATGTGCCAGTGTACGATCGGTACCTCCTAGAGGAGGGTTTCAGTATAGAGGGGCCGGCCATCATTGAAGAGGCCGAATCCACGACTGTGGTGCGGCCGGACTGGCAGTGCTGCGTCGGCGAGAATGGAGAGCTGTTGCTGACGCGGCTGGGCTAGACCGCATGTACCGTCGATTTAGGACCACGCCATGAATGACGCCCAGATTGATCCCATTGCGTTGGAAGTACTGTGGAACCGGCTCATTTCCATTGTCGATGAACAGGCTGCGGTGCTGATGCACGCCTCGTTTACCACAGTGGTGCGAGAGGCTGGCGATTTGTCGGCCGGAGTCTTTGACGCCGAGGGCAATATGCTGGCTCAGGCCGTGACCGGCACCCCCGGCCACATCAATACCATGGCCAATTGCGTCCGCGACTTTGTCCGCGCCCATCCGGTCGCTTCCCTCGAGCCCGGCGACAGCCTGCTGACCAACGACCCCTGGCTGTGCTCGGGGCATCTGCACGATATCACGGTGGTGACGCCGGTGTTTTATCGGGGTCGCGGCATTGGCTGGTTCGCCAATACCTGCCACGCTATGGACATTGGCGGGCGCACTCTGGGGGCGGACGCCCGCGAAGTATTCGAAGAGGGCCTCCACATCCCCATGATGAAGCTGTTCCGCGGCGGGCAGATCAACCAAGATTTGATCGCCATTGTCAAAGCCAATGTGCGCGAGCCGGACCAGGTGGTGGGGGATCTGTACGCCCAGCAGGCGGGCAACGACGTGGGGGCTGCCAAGCTGGTCGAGATGATGGAGGAGTGCGATCTCGACGATCTCGAGGAGCTATCGACGCTCATTCTCACCCGCACGGAAGAAGCCCTGCGCAGCGCCATTGCCAAAATTCCCGATGGGGTGTACCGCGACGAGGTGAGCATCGACGGTTTTGACGCGCCCTTGACCATCCGCGCCAGCGTCGCCGTGCGGGGCAGCGATCTGCTGGTCGACTACGCTGGCACTTCGCCCCAGGTTGACCGAGGCATCAACGTGGTGTTCAACTACACCCAGGCGTACACCACGTATCCGTTGATCTGCGCCATTGGTCCGACCGTGCCCAACAACGAGGGCAGTTTTCGCCCGGTCGCGGTGAAGGCCCCCGAAGGATCCATCCTCAACTGCACTTTTCCGGCTGCGGTGGGCGCGCGCCATTTGGTGGGCCACTTTCTCTCGCAGGTCATATTCGGGGCGCTGGCCCAAGCTCTGCCGGAGCGCGTCATCGCCGATGGTTCGGCCGGGTTGTGGAACAGTCAGTTTGAAGGCCGCGATCGGGATGGCCGGGTATTCGCCTATATCTTCTTTTCCGCCGGCGGCATGGGCGCTCGGCCCGGCGCTGACGGGCTTTCCGCCACGGCCTTCCCCAGCGGCATCCGCGGCGTGCCGGCCGAGGCCATCGAGGCCGTATCGCCGATCCTCATGCACCGGCGGGCCCTGCGCCCCGATTCGGGCGGGGCCGGGAAATTCCGGGGTGGGCTGGGGCAGGAGATGATCCTGGAGGTGCGCGGCGAGGGCCCGGCTTTGCACTCGTGCATGTACGACCGGACCATTCACCCAGCGAGGGGCTTCCACGGCGGCTTAGACGGGGCCACGGGCGAGTTGTTTTTGCAGGAGGGGGAGCCGCTGCATCCCAAATCCAAGTACTTGCTGCGGCCCGGTGAATCGGTCACCCTGAGGCTGCCGGGTGGGGGTGGGTACGGGCCGGCCCGCCAGCGCGAGCCACACAGGGTGCTGGAGGACGTGCGCCAAGAATTGGTTTCGGTCGAGGCGGCTAGAGACCTGTACGGCGTGGTTATCGATACCGAGACCTGGACTGTGGACGAAGCGGGTACTGCGGCTCTGCGCTCTGTGGGACTTACCGCTGGTCCACGGTCAGGGCGCGAACTCGTGTAGGTCCGCGATCCAGTTGTACCCCTCTCGGTCCTCCCAGCTGTGGGCCCCTCCCATGACGAATGGCCGCTCGCCTACCACACAGGCCGACAACCAAGCCTTGCCCACCGGCATGGGTGCGTCTTCGAACCAGCGGTCGGCCTGGATGTCGTAGATTTCGGTGGCCGCTGAGTAGTGCGGATCTTTGCCGCCGAAGGTGTAGAGCAGATCGTTTAGTACGCAGGAGCCGGACGATTCGCGTCCGGTAGGCACCGGTGCTAGCGTTTCCCAGCGGCCCACCGCTGGATCGAGTACATAGGTCTCGCTGCGGCAGGGCCGCTGTGGGTCTTCGTCGCTGATGCCGCCGGTCAGGTAGATGCGGTCGGCGTGAGTCACTACGGTGGGGCCCTGCGTGGGGCGGGGTAGGGCTGGCCCCGGGGTCCAAGTGTCGGTGGCGACATCGTACACTTCGACGCGGTCGAGGATGCGCTGGTCTTCGTGGAGCATGGTGTTGCCGCCGATGGCCCATATCTGGTCCTGGCAGGCGGTGACGGCCAAGCCGGCGCGAGGACCGCCGGGCATGGGTGCCAGCGCCGACCAGGTCTGCTCGTCCAAGTCGAGCATTTCCAAGTTGTCGCGGGAAGTGAAATGGTAGTCGTGGCCGTAGGCTTTCTTTTCTTCAGGTGTGCGGATGGTTTTGCCGCCGGCCACGTAGATCCTGTGGCCGATGCGGGCGGCACCCAGCCATCCCCGTTTGGTGGGAATGGGCGGTCCCTGGGTCCAGGTGTCGCTGGCCACATCGTAGATCTCGACCGCATCGACCGTGAGATC
>JAPPEG010000222.1 GCA_028875345.1 Gemmatimonadota bacterium | reverse complement strand
CGTTGTTGGCGATGGACTTGAGGGTGATGTGGGGGACGCGCTCGTACACGAAGCCCTGGCGGATGTCGTTGTACGTGGGCGCTTCCGAGGGGGCCTTGCGGGCGAGCGCGGCTTCTTTGATTTGGCCGTCGCGGCTGTCGGCGAGCAGGTAGTAGGGATAGCGTGCGCCCATGACGCGGGCGCGGGCCAGCGCGAGGGCGACGCGGGAGGTGTCGATGGTGATCCAGCGGCGGCCCCACTGCTCGGCGACGTACGCGGTGGTGCCGGAGCCGCAGGTGGGGTCGAGGACGAGGTCGCCGGGGTCGGTCGATAATAACACACACCTCTGAATTATCGGGGTGTCAGTTTGAACAACGTACCATCGCTGAGACGATTTTCCTGACGTATCTAGCCAAGCATTGGTCATCCTCTTAAATGGGCTGTCGGAGTGGTATTTCCTGAACCACGGTGGGCCCCCCCTAGTTTCTAGTCGGTCTGACCACGCCAATCTGTTCATGCCGGAGTCTGTAGTTTTCCAGTGTGCATTGGCACCGGCAGTGTACATTTGTCCCCGAAAAACGAACCCCCTGTCAGTCGCCGCGGGACCTGCCGAGTTCGTTTTGGACAGCGCGTATACTTCTCCCTGTGGAATTGTCTCTGGACTATTGCGTTCTGAGGAATTGAGTGGTCGGTAGTTTACTGGACCAAATCTCAGTCCCCACGAACCACCACCGGTCTCAGATACCCATTCTTCCATTGGTTTCTTGAGAAACAGATGTCTACATTTCGTCTTGGTTCGCGATTTCCCGAACCACAGGATATAGAAGAAATTATCATCAAGCAGCGCGCTGGGCGTAGCCGTTTTCATTACGCAGATTTGTGATATGAAATTTTCGTCCCCAAAAACCTCTTCCAATATTCCGCGCACTCTGTGCATATTCTCATCTCCAATTTGCACGAAGATGCTGCCGCTCTCCGTCAACAAATCCCGCGCCACCGTCAGCCGATCCCGCAAATACGTCAAATACGAATGAATCCCATCCCGCCACGTATCCCGAAACGCCTTCACCTGCTCCGGCTCGCGCGTAATGTGCCCAGCGTTGCCATCCTTGACGTCGCGGCTGGTCGTTGACCACTGGAAGTTGGAGTTGAACTTGATGCCGTAGGGCGGGTCGATGTAGATGCACTGCACCTTGCCGCGCAGCCCCTCCCGCTCCGCCAGCGACGCCATCACCTGCAAGCTATCGCCTAAGATCATCCGATTCGACCAGTTGGCGTTGTGCTGGTAAAACTCCGTCTGCGCGTCCGCACTCGGCAGCCCGTTAAAATCCGCGAACAAATCCGTCTGCAAGTTAGCTTCGCCGTCCCCCGTCTCCTTGCTCCGCTGCCGCAAATCGTCAATCAACACCTTCGGATGCACCTTCTCCTGAATGAACAGCGGCGGCGCTTGCACCACTAGATCCGACCAGTTCTGCTCATCCTTCCCGCGCCAAACAAGCTGCGGATCGAGATCCCGATTGCGCCGCTCATACGCAACCCTAATCGGATTCCGGTCATCCTCCGCCATCACCGCCTGATACTCAGCCGTGGGAATATTCTTCCGCGATGCGTCCTCGTGCCGCAAGGTTTCGACGGTCTTGGTAGTACGTTTTGATCTGGGCATTGTTTCACATTCCTAAGACGGTTTAATCACTCCCTACTGATGACTCAAACGGATTGCGTGTTTTCCGTGCGCGTCGGATTCCCGGCGGTGGGCATAGACCAGCAGATTCGTATCAACGGCGATCACTGCTTCTCCGGTTCTCCGTAGATCATCCCGCGCAACTCCTGCCATGAGTACCCTGCCAATGGATCAGCCACGCCGACCTGCCCCTCACTCAGGTCGGGCAGACGGTAGCGGCTGCTAGAAAGAGGCGCGGGAAGCACTTGGCGCAGGCCCTCTTCCACTACGGCGCGCAACGAGCGCCCGGTGTTTCTCGCATACTGCCTCGCCCGAGCCAGCAACTCGTCGTGGATGTCAATAGTCGTCTTCATCGGTCTTCTCTCCTTGGTGGATATCAGACATTGACGATATCCCGCTCCACATAGGGACGTATTTCCGCCCGCAACGCCTTATCTGTTGCTAAATCCACTGGCCTCCCTAGTAGGTCTTCCAAGTAGAACTGGGTACCGAAGTAGGTGTCTGAGGTTGCCGGTTTGTCAAAGCGAACCAAGATGTCAACGTCGCTATCGTCCGTAGCTTGGTCGCGGGCAAAGGAACCGAAAAGGGCCAGTTCCGTGACGCCAAAGCGCTGTGCAAGAATCGCCTTGTGCGCTCGGAGTAGCTTGAGGGTTTCGTCTCTGTTCATGTGACTTTCTCTCCGTGTCAGTTCGTCCTTACCATGCCAGACGAGCTATAAAGTAATTCAGACAACGAAGAAGATTTGACCTCGGAAATCAGGAAGGCTGCATCACATCAGCCATGGCCTGTTCGATAGTTTTCGTATCTACGCCATGGTTTTGCAAACTTTCCACGAATAGTTCAAGGCCAGGGTTGCTTTCCAGTCGCATCAGATCCTGACGAAGACCTTGGCCTATGTAGGCTCGAATGAGCGGTTGGTAGCCGGAGAATCCCAATTGGGGAGCGATTCGTTTAAGATCTTCAATTACGTCCTCCGGCATGCGAATGCTCACCGGGACCATCTTCCGATTCTTATCCAGTCGTCTCCGCAACTCATCGCTCTTCATAGCGCTTCCTCTCAGTTGGCGACGTTGGCTTCTGCCCGATACCATGACGCCGAATCGTTACATCCATACCAGATTCAAACTTACGATGGTGTATATACATTATCAATACAATGTTCGATCCCTACCCCGTTGCCCGAAACCCCTCAACCAACCGATTAAACGCGGCTTCCATCCCATACACATCGGTAAACTCGGCAAAAGCCCAGCGCCCGTAATCTCCGTGATTATTCACGCCAGGTACCCAATAGGTATCCATGGTCGTCTTCTTGTCCTTGGCGTCTTCCCCCCGATAACCCTTAATCTCGACGATCAGATTCAGCAGATCGTCGTCGCCACGACCATCATCAACGAGGACGATAAAGTCCGGCAGGTACGTCCGCATTTCCGACCCACGACGATAGGGTACCTCCAAGCCGAGATTGTGGTTCTTGACGTAGGCTTTGACGTGCGGATGGGATTCAGCAACGCGGCAAAACTCTCCTTCCCAGTTGCTGTCGAGGACGAGCCAATTGATGTGGCAACGGCGGGGATCAGCCTGCCAGCGGCTAGCCTTGGTCGTGTTGAAATTCACGTGGGCTGTCGAACCAACGGGATTGTACGGATCAAGCACCGCTTTGACCGGATGATGGTCGATTTCCGCTTGCGTGATAGCCGCCGCGATGCGCTCGCAGGCCGTGTCGGCCAGTTCTTGGTACATGAGTTGGGCGGGAAAGGTGTCGCCCTTGCAGTCGAGGTAGCCATCAAGCCACTGTCTGGCGATGCGCTTGAGCTGGCCAAAGAGATAGAGCTTGGGCTCTTCGCCCGGATCGCGGAACTTGGTGTAGAGCAGACGCTGGGTTAGATGAAATAGGAGAGTCGAGGTACGCAGATCGTTAGTGTGAACCAAATTGAGATCGACGCCCTCGCCGATAATGCCTTGATTTCTTGTCCTCGACGGACCAACCAAATCGGGCGTGAGTTCCAGTACCGAGTCCTCGTTGAACTTGGCGGTAAGCCGCTCTTCCGGCAATTCCACCCGATACCCAGCCACCCGAGGAAAACAAATCTCCAACGCATCCCGTTCGGGCCGCACGGCTCGCACCTGAACAGTCTCTCGCGGCTGCTTCGGCGGAGCCACAACGGGCTTGGCCGTAAAGTCGAATGGGATGCCCAAGACATCCGCGTACTCGACATCGAACAAGCCGTCTTCGTTGAGATCGTAGGATTGCCGTCGCAACGCCCGGCCAATGACCTGCTCGCAAAGCAACTGCGTCCCAAAGGCGCGCACGCCCAGCACATGGCTGACCGTATTTGCATCCCACCCTTCCGTAAGCATCGACACCGACACCACGCAGCGAATCGAATCCCCCAGCCGCCCCGGTTTGCCGACAGTATTCATAACCTCGCGGAGCAGCTCTTGGTCGCTGATGTTCTCAGCTTGACGGCGATCGCCAGTGCGCTCGATGATCTCTCGCCGAAAGCGATCAATTTCGTCAGCGGCCATATTGCGGAAATTGCGGTCGAGCGCGTCGCCAGACTCCAATTGCTCGCTGTCGATTAACAGCGTGCGAGGCCGTGGGTACTGGTTGCCCTGCTCGTCAAAGTTGCGAAACAGTTCCAAGCGTCCGTTTACCAGCGTCGGCGAGCCATCCTCGTTCTCGCGGTGAAAGCCGGAGATATAGTCATACACCAGCTTGGAGGTCGAGGTATTATTGCAGACCACAATGAAGCACGGCGGGACGTCAATGCCCTCCTTCTCCATCAACTCAAAAGTTTTCTGATAATGTCCGTACAGAGCTTCTAGCGCGGTCTGCAACTCCACGGGCAAACTGAGGGGATCGAGGGTCTTGGCCTTGCCCCGCCCCTTCTTCGGCATATCGCTACGGATGTGTTCCCAAAGGTTGCGAAACTTGGGCATTTCGCCGCCGGGGATGTTGTCGGCCACCGGCACGCGAGGCAGTTTGACGATGCCGCATTCAATGGCGTCCATGAGCGAGAAGTCGCACATCG
>JAPPEG010000229.1 GCA_028875345.1 Gemmatimonadota bacterium | reverse complement strand
CGCCGGACTCTTCGTCGAGGGCAATGCCGAGGATCGTGGTAACGCCGTTTTCGATATCGAAGGTCGCCACCTTGACGCCCTGAGAAAGCGTGGCTTCGGCCGAGGGCAACTGGTAGAGGTTGTAGCCTTCGAACTCGAAGCCAGCCGAACCCTCGCCTTCGGTGGCCTGAATCGAATCATCGTCCCAGCCCCAATCTAAGATGATCGTCTCGTCGAGCTCGACTATGCGGACATTGGGCTGGACCGGCGGCTTGGGCACCTGAAAGAAGCCGTTGTAGGCGTCCTGTACGAACTGGTCGGTGAATTTCAGCTTGGAGACGCTGCGCAGGCGGTCGGTAGAAATGCCGCCTAACAGCGCAACCACCACTTCCTGAGTGTCGCCCAATGCCATCTCAAAAGGCCCGGTGGCCAACACGATGCGCCGGTCGCCAGCCGGCAGCGGTACGCCGTCGTTCCAGCCGGTGGCTCTGGCCGGATCGCCGTCGAGCGTGAACTTGGTGTCGGCATTGGTCAGCGGATTGGTATAGGGCACGGGGTTTGCAACATCGTCCTGCGGCTGGAAGCCACGCAGTAGATTGTACCACTGCTGAGTGCCCACGTATTCGCCCAGTTCTGGATCGGATATCGCGCTGCCGGCGGCAAAGTACACGAAGGCTGTCATCGGCAAGTTTTGGTAGCCGGGACGCAGCCCCTCGTTGAAGATGGCCACCGAACTCTCGTCGAGCAGTTGGTTTCCATCTTCGTCAACGGCGATGTTGCCCTCTGCATCTAGCTGGTAAACCGGTACGATCGGGCCTTGCAAAAAGTCGTACCCAACAGCCGGCGGGGCCAAGCCGAAGGGAACGTAGCCAGGATCGGCGTCAATCGAGTTGTACACGTAACCCAAGCTCAGATCGACATCGGCACCGGCAAAGTCGTCACCGTAATCGCCCAGATCTGGATCGGACCACTGGGCGAAATACATGTCCTCGATCACGGCATCGTCCGCGGCCTCTGCGGTGCCCTTGTAGATGACCTTGAACTTCTTGAAGATCACGTCGCCCAAGGCGTCGGTGCGCGCATAGCCCCAGAGCGTGACCTGAGCCTCCAAGCCGATGGGCAGAGAGCCGTAGAGAGTGGTGGTGGCACCCTGGTCCAGATCGTTTATCACAAACCAGATTACCTGGTCTGCGTTGGCCAAACCCGGCTCGTCAACCGAGGGGTCGTACTGCCCATCTCCGTCGTTGTCGTAAAAGGGCGCACCCAACTCGGCCGGCCACTCCATCCAATCGCGCTCGTACTGGGCGCGCACCGCCTCCTCGTGGGCGTCGGTGACCTGACTCAAACCGATATTGAGGACCTCGGAGGCGTCTAGCCGCAAATCCGCGGTCGCCCAATCGCGGCGGATCCTGTAGAGTCGGGCCGTATCGCGATCCTGGGCTATGCCCTTGGACTCGATGATGCCAGGAACCGTGCCGATTTCGTACGTCTGGCCGCCGACGCGCAGTTCTTGGTCATTGCCGTCCTTGACCCGTCCTCCCCAGATGATGCCGTCTTGGAAGATGACTTGGGAGGTTGAACGCGGGTAGGTCACGCCCGAATTGCCGGTGAGCGGATCGCGGGCCGACCAGCCATCGCTTTGGATCCACATGGCCATATTGTTGATGTTGAGCTGGGTCCGTTCGGTGGATACCTCGACATCGTCTTGAGCCAGTTTGGCGGCCGGTGTACCTCGCTCTTCGCGTGCTTGGACATTGCCAACTAGGAAGAGCGCCGCTAAAAATAAGACAACAAGCTTTTTCATAATGCGTTCCTCTCTTTCCTAGAAATCGAGCTGCAGACCGAAGCGAATCTGGCGCGGCGCGTCGTAAATATCGCCGCCCTCGTTGGACCAGTAGGCTTGGCGGTTGGCCAAGTTGATCGCCTCGTAGAGTTGCACGTACTGTTGCCCGCCGCTGGCCTCGACGATCTGTTGGCTCAGTTCCGGATTGGTCAAGAAGCCATCGTCCTTGTCGGAGCCGGTGCGGTTGTACACGTTGAGCACGTTCTTGCGGTTGAAGAGGTTGAGAATACGGCTATAGACCTTGGCATTGAGACCAAATAGCGAGAAGCCCTTGTCGATGCGCAGGTTGGTATTGAAAGTCCACGGCGTCGTCGAGCGGTTGATCGACTCGAGCGGCTTGCGCGAGCGCGGGTCGAAGCTGTCGAGTACGCCGGCGTTTTCTGGACCGCGCTGGCCGATCGAACCGGTGACCAAGGTAAAGTTGTGCCCGCTCGTGAAGCTCATCAGCAAGTTGGCTCCCAGACCCCGCAGAATTGGGTTGGGCTCGTTGTCGGGGTAGCGATAATCTAGGAAGATCGAGCCGCGATGCGTCTCGTTAAAGTCGAGCGGCGAGATGATCGTCGGCAGGTTGGTCTCGTTTTCAACCCCAGAAATGGCCGAGCCAGTATATGAACCCGTGCCGCGTGCATCGGACAGGGTGTAGTTCAGTTCAGTGCGTAGGTTATTGACGCGCCTGAGCTTGAATTGGAACTCAATGCCCTTGGTCGTGGCGAAGTCGCCGTTCTGTAGATAGACGTACGCGTTGGCTTCTTCCGCGCCGGCCGTGAGCTGCTGCTTGCGCAACTGCACCTGCCCTTTGATATCGCGGTAGAAGCCCGTGACGTCAAAGGAGGCGGACTCGGAGAACTGACGCTCAAAGCCGATTTCGTACTGGGTAGTCCGCATCGGCTCGATGTCGTAGGCGGTCGGATAGCGGATGTAGTTCTGGCCGCCCAACTCTAGAGCAAGGCGCGCCCCGCCGGCATACATAGAGCGCATCGCCGGCATTTGCGAGAAGCGCCCGTATTGCACGTGAAAAACCGTCAAATCCGACACCGGGAACGACATCCCCAAACGCGGGCTAATATCGGTGTACGTGGGGGTCTTTTCCATCGACTCAAGCTTAATGGTGTATTCTTTCGAGTCGCGCTTCGGCGCTGCCGGATCCTTGAAGCGCCAGCTATCCGCGTCGAAGTAGTCGATGCGCAGACCGGCGTTGATGATCAGGTCGTTATACTCGACCTTGTCTTGGATAAAGGCGGCGGCGACCGTCGGATGGCGCGGTGCCTCTAGCCCCTCGCGGTCGGTTTCGCGACCGAACTCGTCGAAGCCGAAGAAATCGCTGGCACTAGTCGAGCGCAGCAACCTAACAAGATCCTGCTTGCTACCCTTGCCATCTTCAAGACTCTCGGCCTTCTTGAGCAGTTCGTCGAGGATCTGGTCTTCGCTGATTTCATCGTTGTAGTAGCGGTCGTACACCGCGTCCAACTCGGGATAGGTGTTGGCTATCCCCGAGCGGATCGAACGCAACGAGATCCCATAGCGCCGCGAGGTCCAACTCTGATAGTCGAAACCGGCCTTGAGCTGATGCATGTCGGTCTGCTTGGTCCAGCTACCGGCCAGTCCCCAATAGCCATCCGACGTGGTGCTGTAGGAGGTCGTCCGCGAACCCGGGCGGCTGAAGGGAAAGCCAGCCAGATCGTAGGGCCTGGGCCCCGAACCTTGCTGGGTATAGGGCGTGTACTCGCCCGTGCCCTCAAGGGCGCGCTGTACGGCCACGCTGTCGTTGTACACCCACCACCGATCTTTGAAAAGCGGGTCGTAGGACTCGGCACTCCGCTTGTAGAGGCTCACGTTGAGTTCGTAGAACATGCTCTTGTCGAGCAGGTGGGTGATCTTGGCGTTGACTAGGTTGGAGGACGATTCCGACTCGCCCAAACGCCGGGTGTTAAAAGCATTGCGGATGGGCGCATAGTTGCTTTCAGAAAACCCGTCCGTGTACAGATTCGTGAGGCGGAGTTGGACAGGGTAGTAGTCGAGCAGCAAGGTCCCGTTGAAAATGACCGCTTCACTACTCGTGTGCGGAATATTGCCGGGCTTGATTTCGAGCTGCTCGATCCGGTCGGGAACGAGATTGCCCTCTTCGTCCTCGCTCCAGTGCCGGCGTCCACCGCGGAGGCCAGTGTCTTCGAGATCCTCGAAGGTAAAACCCGACCAGTAGATCGGCCAGGAACCGATGCCGCGGCGCTGGCCAGCCAAGAAGGCGCGAATCTTCTGGCTTCCCGCAACCGGACCACCGGCGGTCATCACCTGATTGAAGTAGCCGTAGGAATACGTGCTAAAGCGCTGCTCGTAGTCGTCGGTAAAATTGTCCGACTCAGAGAGGATCTCGAAGTCCCACTCGCTGCCGCCGGTACGCAACTCTTGCAGGATAATGCCGGCGTTGGCTCCGCCGTACTCGGCGTTAAAGCCGCCGGCTTGGAGTTGGATTTCCTCCAACGCCTCGTCGATCAGGCCCACCGCGCTGCTGCCAGTGACCACATTGCGGACACTGGCCCCCTCGACGTAGTAGCCGATCTCGTCGCTGCGCGAGCCGCGGATATGCAGCGACCCTTCATCTTCAACCACGCCGGTCTGCAGGGCTATGACTGAACTGACACCTCGGAGCGGCAGAATATCGAGATCCTCGGCATCGATAATGCGCACCGCATTAGTAGCGGTTTTGTCGATGATCGGCCGCTCGGCGCGGATTACTACTTCCTCGACCTGAATATCCGAGGAAGTCAATTCAACGGCGATATTAGTGGTCAGATCGGCGGAGACCCGCACGTCCTCGACGGTATAATCCGCGTAGCCGATATACGTGGCCTTGAGGGTGTAGGTGCCCGCCGGTACGTTGAGAATAAAAAAGCGGCCCTTTTCGTCCGCTGTAGCTCCTAGCTTGGTAT
>JAPPEG010000353.1 GCA_028875345.1 Gemmatimonadota bacterium | reverse complement strand
GGTCGAAGGCGAGGCGGATCATGTCTTCGTCCCAGTCGCCGTCAATCTTGATCTGGACCATGGACTGGAGGGTTTCTAGGTAGGCTCGTTGCGTCTCGGTTAGGGGGCGTTCTTGGCGGTCTGAACGTTCCGGGCGTTCCGGGCGTTCTTGCCGTTCTTGTCGCTCTTGCCGCTCGGAACTGGCGCGCTTAGTGCGTCCGTCGCGCCCGGAGCGCTCCTTGGGGGCGGGTTCGCGGCGGCTGCGACTCTCTCGAGGCGTGGGTTCGGGCGTTTCGGGCGTTTCGGGCGTTTCGGGCGTTTCGGGCGTTTCGTCTTGGGGGGCGGGTTCGGCGGCCGCTGCTTCTTCTTGCGCGTCGGAAGGGTCGCCGAAATCGGCTTCGGCGACGAGGTACTTGAAAAACATCTTCATCTTGTTGGCCGAATCGCGCCCCATGCCGGTGCGGTTGCGGAAGTAATCGACAATCGCCTCGTCACTCATGTTACCGTTGCTTTGTTCCCACTCCGGCAGCAGATCTTTGTACAGGTCGCGGATCACGTCGGCGAACGCGAATCTGCGCGTCTCCTTGGGGACGATTCGCAACAGCAGGTCCGTGGGCTTTTGGTCGCGGTCGGTTAGGTTCATGGATTCGATGCCGCGCAAAAAGCGGTGAATCATCGACGGGGTGCGGATAATAGGCCGCACGTAGTCGCGGTCGATTTGGTCGGGGATTTTGGTCTCTAGCCGCGAGAGAAATCGCTCGAACTGCACCTTAGTGATGTATGGGAACCAAGCCCGATCCTGCCGGTTGTTCTTTTCCGCCGCTTCTTCTTCTGTCGTCTCATCAGCGTCTTGGCGTACTTCTTCCATTGTAAGTCTCCATTCGTAAGTTGATATGTCGCCGGGCTTAGGGCTGCGGGGCAAATTCGGCCGTCACAACGGCGGAAATGCCCCCGCGCACATTGAATTCTCCCACCACAGTCATGCGTCGCGGTGCACAGGCAGCCACCAAATCGTTGAGAATGGTGTTGGTGACCGCTTCGTAGTAAGCGCCTTCTTGGCGAAAAGACCACAGATAGAGCTTGAGCGATTTGAGCTCAATACACTGTTGGTCGGGCACGTAACGGATGTGGATGGTGCCGAAATCGGGTTGCCCGGTTACGGGACATATCGAAGTGAATTCCGGACACGAGAATTCGATTGTGTAGTCGCGGTCCGGATGGGGATTGGCAAAAACCGCTAGGTTTTTGCTCGGCTCGGTCGCCATGAAATTTCGTCTCCTAACAGCCTAAAGCACTTATAAAATAAGGCTAAACGGATGCTTTGGCTATGCCGCGACAAAACGCTCGATGACGTTTGCGGTAATGCACGAGACAGTCTCATCTACGAGAATTGAGGCTGGATAGGTGATGGAGCCGACGGAAAAAACCGCGCCGCCGCTGGCTGTTTCGTAGTGGACGATTTCCGCGCCGCCTTGGTCGGGGTTGAGGCCGCGAGCGACGATTTCGGTGCCGGGGGGCGAAAAGGGTGAGGTTTTGTCGGTCTCGTGGCCAGAGGCCCCGCCGGGGATCCGCTCGTGTAGGCTGGCCTCGCCGAAGGAATCGCCATTTTTGACGCCCGTGTTGGCAAAAATCCAGTGGTCGGCGGCGAGGACTTGGTACGGTGCGGCCGTCATAATGCCCGGATGGGTAAAGACCACGCCAAGCAGGTTGGCCTCAGACTCGTTGTACTGGTGAAAGCGGCTCTCGTGGCCCTCGGCCCGCTGGACGCGCCCGTCGCCGTTTTTGACTTTCATCGTCTGCTCGTCGAGCAGCTCCACCTCGCAGTTGAGGCCATTGCCGCCCAAGTACATAAATTTGCCGCCGCGCTCGCGCACCCATGCCTTGACGTCGTAGTACATCTTGCGCGACCAGTACTCGGGATGAGTGGTGGTGATGAGGATTTTGTACTGGTCGAGGTCGAGTTGGCCAAAGTGGAATTGGGTCTCGGCGTACAGGTCGTAAGGATACCCCTCGCGCTCTAGCCAGCCGAGGAAGCGCCACTCGGCTGGGGCGACATGGCAGGCCGCGCGTCCCGCGATGGGGTCGGTAATCTCGACGTCCTCGGGAATGTGGTTGATCGGCTCGGGCCGGTCGAAGGAGAGGGGAGCGTAGTCCTCGGCGTCGTAGTTGATGTGCTCGGGGTCGGTGTAGCGCTTGAGTTCCAAGCGGGCATTGATCGTCGGCGTGGGTGGGAAGCAGTCGGGGTGGATGTAGTTGGAGCGCCCGCCGAAGTTGTTGTATGCATTCCAGTTGATGTTGGCGGCGAGGACCGCGATGTCCGCGCTGGGGGCGGCTGGGGCGACGATCCAAGGGAAGGAGAAGAACGCGCCGGACTCGCCTTTGGCGTGGAAGTAGTACAGGCCAGACCGCTCCGGCGCGGCGACGAACTGTTTGTGGGAGGGGCTGGTGTAGCCAAACTTGTTCCACATTACCCCGGTCTGCGTGTAGTCGCCGTCCGGGGTGATCTGCATGGTGGCGCGCGGTCCGTGCTCGTCGAACCAGCCCAGCGGGCGGATGTGCTCTTTTTGCCAGCCGTAGCGCCACAAATCGAGGCGATAGGCTTCGAGCGCGTGGACGCGGAACTCGGATTGCTCGCCCGATTGGATCCACTTGGGCCAGGCGTAGCCGAGCAACTGATGCGCGAGTAAGCGGAAGTGGTGCGGCCGCTCAGGGTGGATGTTGATTTGCCCGCGCTTGGGGCCGAAACCGTCTTTTTGCAAGGTCACGGTGTAGGGGCCGGGGGGGATGTCGGCGAAGACCTCGCCGGTGGCCCGCGAGCGGGTTTCGAGGTGCAGGTTTTCGTTGGCGATTTCAAACTGCACGTCGTGCAGGGCGATGTAGCGTTCGTCGCTGACGTAGCCGATTAGCATGGGTTAGCTCCTTGGAATAGAGGCGTAGGGTAAAGGGTCGTCGGCACCGGCTCGGCGAAAGCCCGCCAAGCGCATGCGGCAACTCTCGCAGCGGCCGCAGGCGAGGTCTTCGCGCTGATAGCAGGACCAGGTCAGGTGCAGAGGGGCTGCTAGCTCGAGACCGCGGCGGACGATGGCGGCTTTGTCCCAGTCTATGAGTGGGGTCTGGATGCGGATTTGGGTTTGCGGGCCGGTACCAGCGGAGACCATGCGCTCATAAGCGGTGAAAAATTCTCGTCGGCAGTCCGGGTAGTGGCTCTCGGCTTCGTGGGCGCCGATGTAGATGTCGGTTGCGCCGATGACCTCGGCCCAAGCTACGGCAACGCCGAGTAGGTTGGCGTTGCGGAAGGGGACGTAGGTCGTGGGTAGGCTGGCTGCGGTGTCGTCTTCGGGAATGGGTTGAGTCGCATCGACCAAGCTGGAGCCGCCGATTTGGCACATGTAATCGACGTCCACCACGAGGCGGGTCTCCACTTGGAAGTGATCCGCGAGGGCGGAAAACGCCGCGAATTCGCGTTCTTCGGTGCGCTGGCGGTAGCGCAAGTGGAGGAAGGCCAGTGGCCCGCGGCGGGCGGCAATGGCGGCGGTGACGCAGGAGTCGAGTCCACCGCTGACGAGGACGATTCCGAGGCTCAAAGCAAGAGGATGACTTCGTTTTGGATGGGGGTTGTAACTTCCGGTCCAGTCTCTGGGTCCACGTACACATTGACTTCGAGCCGCACGCCGAACTCGGGTAGGTACGCGCCCGGCTCGACGGAAAAGCCTGTGCCCGGTAGGATCGACCGCGCGTCGTGGGTCTCTAAGTCGTCGAGGTTTACGCCCAGTGCGTGGATGCTCGGCCCTGGGCCGAGGCTGTGTCCCGTGCGGTGGACGAATTGCTCGCCCAAACCGTGCGTTGTCAGGACTTGGCGCGCCACTTGGTCGAGTTGCCAGCCCTGTAATACTTCGTCGGCGCGCCACGCGGCGTCGAGCCGCGCCAGCACTTGATCGCGCGCTTCGCGCACCGCGGCAAAGACCTCGGCGTGAGCTGCGGGCACGCGCGGGCCGGCAAAGGCTACCCAAGTCATGTCGCCGAATACGTGCTGCTCGCCGGGGTGGCGCGCCCACAGGTCGATGAGGAGCCAAGCACCCGGCTCAATGGGGACGGCCGCGTCCGCGCGCGGCTCGTAGTGCGGATTGCCGCTGTTGCCATTGACGGCGACGATCGGCGGATGCCCGCTGTCGAGGCCGCGCTGCTCTAGTTCGGCGACGATGAATGATTGGACGTCGAATTCGGTGAGGCCGGTGTGGAGGCGACGGCGGATGTACTCAAAGGCCGCGTCTTTGACTTCGGCGACTTGGCGGCAGGCGTCGCGGTGCGAGGCGAGCGCGTCCGCGCTCCAGGTGGCCAAGGCGACTTGGCACAGATCGGCCGAAGACACCACCTCGGGGCCGAGGGAGCGCACTAGTTCTAAGGTGCCGCCATCGACCCAAGATACCGTGGGCAATGCGCCTCCGGGCCAGTATTCCATAGCTACCTGCGGCAGACTTTCCACCGCATCGCGCAACAGGGCATGTAGCTGTTCCCAGCTAGCGTAATGGGCGATATCTATGCCCAGTCCGGCGAGGGCTTCCGGCTCGACCGCTGAGCCGAGCAAACGCGGTGCGCCCGCCGCTGGCACGATGAGGAAGACGCGTCGGGTCGTCTGCCGTCGCTGGCCCAATAGCTGCCACAAGACCGGATTGCCGCCGCGAAAATCGTACACCAACCAAGCGCCGATCCCTTCTTGCTGCATGTAGGTTTGTATTTTTTGTAGGTCCAATGAAAGACTCCTCGATTAGCTCAGCCTTGCGCGGCAAACAACTGCTGCAAGTATGCGCCCGTGTGGGAGCCGG
>JAPPEG010000110.1 GCA_028875345.1 Gemmatimonadota bacterium | reverse complement strand
ATTCCCGCTGGCGTCCAAGAGGGCAACTACATTCCATTGCGCGGCCAAGGCGAGGTCGGGCCGCGCGGGGGGGCGGCCGGAGATTGCTTGGTTTTTATCGAAGAAAAAGAGCACGACTATTTTATCCGCGATGGCAACCACGTGATCTACCGATTGCCCTTGGGGTTTGCCCAAGCTGCACTAGGCGTAGAAGTAGAGGTTCCGACCTTGTCCGGCAAGGCTCTGTTGAAGATCCCCGCTGGCACCCAATCAGGGCGCGTCTTCCGCATGGGTGGCCGGGGCATTCCAGACGTCAACGGCCGCGGTGTCGGCGACCAGCTAGTCGAGGTCGTTTTGTGGACTCCCGAGGGCCTCAGCCGACGAGAGCGCGAGCTTTTCACGGAGCTGGCCGAGCTCGAACAAGCGCGCGTGGCCCAAGAGGGCGAGAGTTTCTTCGCCAAAGTGCGCAAGGCCTTCGGCTCCTAAGAGTAGGTTCATTTGTCCGTTCCCCGAACTGGCCCCTTAGCCCAAGTGCGCCATACCGTCGCCATTGCCAGCGCCAAGGGTGGCGTGGGCAAATCGACTGTAAGTATCAACTTGGCCGTGAGTCTGGCAGCCCAGGGGGCTCGCGTCGGCTTGCTCGACGCCGATATCTACGGTCCGAGCATTCCCTTGATGATGGGTATTAGGGAGCAGCCCGCAACTGGACAGGAGGGCACCATGCGCCCGGTGTACAAGGCCGGGGTTGCCCTGATGTCGATTGGTTTTATCGCCGGCGAGGACGCGCCCGTGGTCTGGCGGGGGCCGCTGTTGGCCCGGGCGTTGCAGCAGTTTTTGCATCAAGTAGAGTGGGGGAGGCTCGACTATTTATTGATTGATCTGCCGCCCGGTACTGGGGATGTGCCGCTTACCTTGAGCCAAGCCGTGGCTCTTTCTGGTGCCTTGATCGTGACCACTCCGCAGAGCGTGGCGCTGGAGGATGTGGAGCGGGGCATTGCCATGTTTTCTAAGGTCGAGGTGGATATCCTCGGGATCGTCGAAAACATGAGCTATTACCTGTGCAGCCAATGTGGCCAACGCCACGAGATCTTCGGGTATGGCGGGGGAGCCGAGGCCGCGGAGCGGCTGGGGTTGCCCTTCTTGGGTGCGCTGCCCCTGTCGGCTGCAATTCGCCAGAGTGGGGATGAAGGACGGGCCGAGCCCGACCCCCTTTTCGCCGCCATCGGCGAAGGACTAGTCGCCGAGCTGCGCCGCTTGGAATCCGGTGAATAAGCGGGCTTGGCACTGTTTGCGGCTAGAGGTCCCTGCGGCCTGCGCCGAGGACGTGAGCGCGTGGGCGTATGAGCTAGGTAGCTGTGGCCTTCAGGCCGAGGAAGCAGGGGAACGGACTCAGTTGAGCGCGTACTTTGCAGCCGAGCCGATGTGCGATTTGGCTGGGGTGAGGCGCGAGCTAACGCATAGGCTTGCCGCGCTCGGCTTGGCATTGCCGATAGGCACCGAATGCGTGGAGGAACAGGACTGGGAGGCCGAGTGGCGGCGGTTTTTTGCGCCGGTGTGGGCCACTGAGCGGATCGTCGCCCACCCTTCGTGGATTCCGGTCGAGCTAGCCGAGGGCCAAATCGCCGTGCTCATAGACCCCAAAATGGCCTTTGGCACAGGTGGGCACGAATCGACCCAGCTTTGCTTGCAGGCATTGGAGCGCTGTCTGCGTCCCGGGATGCGCTGTCTGGACTTGGGGACGGGCAGCGGCATTCTCAGCATTGCTGCCGCGCTGCTAGGGGCCGGACCGGTGCTCGCCGTGGATATTGACGAGCAGGCCGTGGCTAATGCGCGGGAAAACTTGGCGCATAACTGCATTGGCTCTGAGCAGGTCGAGGTGCGGCTAGGGGGAGTGGAGGCCGTTGCGGAAAGACCCTTTGACTTGGTCTTGGCCAACATTCAAAGCCATGTGCTGCGGCCCCTGTTGATCCCTTTGCGTGGATTATTGGCAGCGGACGGACGAGTCGCGTTTTCGGGGTTGCTGGCGCGGGAAGAAGCAGCGTTTTGCCGTTGGGTTACAGAAGCTAAATTAGAGGTCGATACCATCTTGACAAAAGAGACGTGGATCTGCGTGGTAGCGCGAAACAGTGGAGGTCAATTTGACTAGTATCTTAGTCCTACACGGACCTAATCTCAACTTGCTGGGAACGCGCGAGCCCGAGGTATATGGTCGGGAGACCTTGGCGGTGATCGACGCGTTGATTGCCGACCACGCGCAGAGGCTCGGGGTGCAGGTGCGCCGCTGCCAATCCAATAGCGAGGGCGCGCTAATCGACGCTTTGCACCAAGCCCAAGAGCAGGGCCTGCTGTTCAATCCAGGGGCCTTCACCCATTATAGCCTTGCCCTGCGCGACGCCGTGGCGGCCAAGGGGTTGCCGACCGTCGAGGTGCATCTGTCCAATGTCCACGCCCGGGAAGCGTTTCGCCAGCACTCAGTTATCGCGCCCGTCTGTCTAGGGCAAATCGCCGGGTTTGGCAGTTTTAGCTACGTGCTCGGGTTAGAGGCTTTGGTGCATCATCTGAGGGATGCGGAAGGCCCTCAGAACGAATAGACGTAGGATACGCCGACGCGCGGCTCGCCGTGGTGGAAACTGAGCTCGGGAAAGATGCGGCGGGTGGTTTTTCGTGGGATCAGAGCCACCCCAAAGCTACCGACGGCGAGCACGGCGGTGGACCACCCATAGAGGCGGGCGCGATCGGCTTTGTCGTCCAGCTTTTGGGCGCGGGATTCTTGGCCGTGTTCGCGGTTGAGGGCCGCTTCAGCTTCGTTGTCGGAAGCCCGGTCGAATTGCAGCCAAGAGAGTAGGCCGAAGGCAAGAGCGCCCCCGAGAAAACTGATGTAGGGAAACTCGGTCACCGAAATCGTTTGGGCACCCCCACCCAGCGATTCGAGGGTGATGATCTTGTCGATTTCGGTCTTATCGAAAGTGAAAATCTTGTCGTTGACGCGCAGGATGACCAGATCTTGGTCTCTTTCGATTAGATTGCCTTCCACTAAGCTGCCATCGGCCAGATAGAGGCGGGTATCTGCCCCGGTGATGGGTGCCGGTTCCGTCTCGGCGAGGGCCATGACGGGTTGCAGAACGAGGCACAAGCAGGCAACTAACGCCGTGTAGCGCTTCATGTTAAGGCTCCTCTTGGTAACTTTTCGCAAATATACTAGGTCGATACCTAATGTCAATAGATGAGACGCCTGCCGGCATGAGCCGTTCCTGCGAACGGGACGCCGCAGCCGAACTTGCCGGAATGACGATTGCCCAGATACGCGCACAAGTGGTGGAGTGGGAAAGCGACGAGCCGAACTGGGCCTTGCTCGAAAAGGATCGCCGCGTTGGCGTCCGGCGCTTGGTAGTCGAGCGGCGGCGGCGCGATGCACGGGAGCAGGCGGAGTCTCAGCGGCGCGAGCGGCTTCTGCACTTTGAACGGCACCTATGGGCACAAGGGGTGAGCCGAGTGGCTGGTGTCGATGAGGCGGGGCGCGGTTGCTTGGCGGGACCTGTGGTGGCCGCCGCGGTCGTCTTGTCGCCGGACTATGTCATCGCCAAGATCGACGATTCCAAGAAGCTGTCGCGCACCCAGCGCGAGGCTCTGTACGAGGAAATTGCGGACAAGGCCCTGTCTGTGGGAATAGGACAAGTCGAGGCTGCGGAGATCGACAGGTTGAACATCCTGCAGGCCTCGCTCAAGGCCATGCGCTTGGCGCTGGAGAATTTGCCCACTCCGCCCGATAAGGTGCTGATCGACGGACACCTGCCGGCGCGCAGTCCCTATCCCGAGCAAGCCATCATCGACGGAGATGCCCGCTCGCTGTCGATTGCCGCGGCCTCAATCGTGGCCAAAGTACACCGCGACCGCCTGATGTGCGAATGCGACATCCGCTATCCCGAATACGGTTTTGCCGCGCACAAAGGCTACGGCAGTGCTGCGCACTTAGCCGCACTTGACGCGCATGGTCCTTGTCCATTGCACCGCCGCAGTTTCGGCCCGGTGGCTGCGCGGATTGCCGAGCCGCGCTCGGAGCTTTTTCTCTCTTTTGAGGAGGGCATATACGACTGTGCCAACTTTGCCGAGCTAGAGAGGTTGGGACAGTTAGTCAAAGAGGCTGCCGACGAGTTAACGGCTGAAGAGCTAGCGGTCTTGAGAGGGGCCTATCGGGAGCAGCTCGACAAGCTGGGGGACATCGGGCGGCGAGGTGAGGCGGCGGCGGCGGCCTATCTGGAAGAACGGGGCTATCGGATTCAGGAACGTCGCTATCGCGCTGCTGGGGGCGAAATCGACTTGGTGGCTGAAGAGGGGGGCGAGTTGGTCTTTGTCGAAGTAAAGGCCAGCCAGCGCGCGTCTCGCCCCGAACAAAGGGTAAATCGCGCCAAGCGGCAGCGTCTGACGCGGGCCGCCCGACACTATATCCAATACCGCACCGCGGCCGATGCGGTCTGTCGCTTCGACGTGATCGCCGTGTGGTTGCGCGCGAGCGGCGCGGAAATTGAGCATTGGCCGGACGCGTTCAAGCCTCTCGATTAAGCGGCCAACTCGCTATAGACGATCTGGCCGCCGACGATGGTGGCCACGGCTTTGCCTTTTAGGCGGTAACCGGCAAAGGGAGTGTTCTGCGATTTGGAGCGGAAGTGCGCGGGGACTACCTCCCATTCGCGCGTCAGGTCGAGGAGGGTTAGATCCCCAGGCATCCCCGGAGTGAGCGCGCCCCCGGGCAGGCGCAAAATGCGCGCTGGGTGGCAGGTCCAGCGAGCGATGGCCTCGTGCAGGGGCAAAACGCGATCCACCAAATA
>JAPPEG010000140.1 GCA_028875345.1 Gemmatimonadota bacterium | reverse complement strand
ACGCTCGCTTGGTGGGGGGAGAGGTTGGACAAGAGGCGCATTTTTTGCGGATCGTGGAAGAGCAACTGAGGCCGTAGGGAATAGTTGCATCAGGGGCGCATTCCCCAAGTGGCAAAGACACCTAAACAACTCATTGATGGATACCGTCCGACACAGCTTGTGCCGGTCGCAAGCCATCCGATAAGGTGACCGTCGGTGCTGGCATGGATGTTGCATTACAGGCAGCGGAAGCCGCCTGTTGGTGGCTTTTAGTCCCTTGTTTATATTTTTCACTGAGGAAACTAGCCATGAGCGAAAGCACCGATCCCCAAACCCGTGCGACCCCCAAACCCGAAGAAATGCCTTGGGTCGTTAGCTATCTGCACGACGACATTCAGGACCTACGTCAAGACCTGCGTACTCAAATAGGGGCCGTCAACAACCGCATCGACGAGACCAACCGCTCATTGGGCGATCGTATAAATGAGACCAACAGTCGCATTGACGAGACCAACCGCTCGTTGGGCGAACAGATTCGCGCGCTCCACAAGCGTATGGACACCTATTTCCTTTGGATGATGGGCATGTTGGTGACCATCGCCGGCGTCCTCATCGCCGTCATCAAGCTCTGAGCACCCGGCGTCTCTACGCGCCTTTCTCTTGGAGCTTCATTTCCTTCTCCCGCGGCCAGTTTGCTGGCCATCAGTCAGCTCGTCGTGCGCAGCGTATTAGTTTGAGTATTTGGAAATAGGCTTTTTTACTCTAGCAAGCCATTCGTCGATGTCAAGATTGGTGATCTCACAAGCCTTCAACACTATCTGTGCAGCCGCCTTAGCGTCATCAAGTGCCCGATGATGCTCAAATACTATACCTAAATCAGCGGCAATGCTTTTAAGCCCATAACCTCTCCTACCATACCTGTCAGGCCAAGTCCGACGGGCAATCCGAACACTGTCAAGCCAAGTTACTTGAAGCTGTTCTAGTTCGTAATAATCTGTGGCTTGCTCAAATGCAGTGCGGTCAAAAGACGAATGGCTCACCAAAACAGAACCACGAAGGCGGCTGCTCAAATCGTCCCACATTTCCGGCAAAGTAGAGCTTCCCTTAACAACTTCCTCGTCTATACCGTGGATCTCAACGTTCCACGGATCAAACCGCTCCTCTGGGTCAATGAGCGTTCTCCACTCATCCCGCACTTGACCATCTTCAACGTGAACGATCCCGATTTCGCAAATCGTTCTCCGGGCGACATTTGCCGTTTCAACATCAATGACATTAAAAGTCAAGTTCTTAGAGTTTGATTCTCGGGTGATCATGGTAAAAGAGCCTTCCTTAAAAGGTGGTTTAATGGGGCCGTAGTAGATATGGCAGCCATCAGTGTACCGCCGGCAGAATCGGCTAGCTCGCCACGCGCAGCGTATACGAATACAGCTTGTCCTCTGGCAAGAAGCTAAACTGGGTGCGACCATTTTGCCGCTATGCGTTGAGCTTGTTTCAGGCGTTGGCGTTTGAATTGGTTTGGGCTGGGGGGTGGAGGACGCGCAGGAGTACGCTCGCTTGGTGGGGAGGGAGGTTGGATAGGAGGCGCATTTTTTGCGGATGTCGAAGCACAATTGACGCTGTAGATTTTGTGTAAAAGGAGATGGAAATGTTCAAACGCGCCGTGCATCCGGGTGAAGTCCTGAAAGACGAACTCGAAGAGATGGGCGTCACGCCCACGGCATTTGCGCGTCAGATAAATGTGCCGCCGAACCGCGTCGGCCAGATCATCGCGGGCAAGCGGTCGGTGACGGACGACACGGCCTTGCGGTTTGGACACTGGTTCGGCGTGGAGCCTCAATTCTGGCTGAACCTACAGACGCAGTTTGATTCTTTTATTTTCTCGGATCTGCCATGACTAGGTCAAGCAGCTTGTCCCACTGAACGGTGTCGTCGTCCCTGACGGCCCCTGAATCACTGAGAAAGCAAACCATCCGGTCGCGGGCCTCTTCCCGGGCGCTATTCAGTCCGTTGCTGGCGTGCTTTCCTAGTAATTCCATCACGGCACCTGCGGTACCGTCCCAATCGGAAATCTCCTCCCAAAAGCAGTGTCCGACCACTCGCAGATGCGATCCTTTGTCTTTAATCTCGCTCTTACCGTAGCAGATGCCCTCGATGCATCGGACATTTAGTCGTCTACTTCCTTGCCGCAGTACCGCTGTCGCGCTTTTGAACGCTCTCGCTTGGGCCTTGTGTTGGCTGGAGTTTCCCCAGTTCACCCCGGACTTGATCTGCATAATCGTCCTTGTGTCGCCGTAATCGTACTCTAAGTCGATATTGGGGATGCCTGACTTGCGGCCATTCTTCGCGTTCTTGCAGATGGCGATAACCACGTCCTCTAGCACATGCCCGAACATGGTTTCCTCGCTTGAGGACAGATACGCGTTTATGACCATGTCCGCCAAAGTCTGCACGTTTGAAGCCGCGCGAACGCGAAACAGAAACGGATTCTTCCTTCTGATGATCTTTTCAGGCGACTCGCAAAGTTTCTCTTCGAGCTTGGAGGTGAAGTCCTTGACTATTGCGTTGGCTTCTGTCTCCGTTTCCGCCCACCAAGGTGGGTTCATTTTGACAGCCTCTCGCGCATTAGGTCGCAGTAGTCCAAGGACGTATCAATGCCTATGCTGTTCCTGTCGAGATCCCTAGCGGCAACTAGCGTAGTGCCCGAACCGGCGAAAGGATCGAGAACCGTATCACCTATATCGGTGAATAGGCGAATGAACCAGTTGGGTAGAGAGAGTGGGAATGCGGCTGGATGACCCTTGTAGCCGCACTCTGTAGATAGATGCAGGACATTTGTCGGGTACGCCATATCGCGCCCAATCCAGTTTTCGACCTTCTTGCCAAAGCCGTTGTCGTTCTTTGATTCGTCCCTAGTGTAATCGGTTTTCGACAGGTTCCGCAGCCGTGCCGTCTTCCAATCGCCCATCGGCACCATTACGGACTCCTGTCGCATCTTGAACTTCTTGTTGATAGTGAAGTGCAGCAAACGCTCCCACGAATCTCTAAACCGATTGGGCCATTTTCCCGGATAACAGTTCTTCTTGTGCCAGCAGTATTCCTCAACCCATAGCCAGCCCTGTTGCTTCAGGGCTAGTATTAATTCTAAAACATAAGTGTGCCTTTGGCCGCCAACCGCTTTTTCCTTGATGTTCAAAACGAAGGAACCGTCCGGCGTAAGGCATTTCTTCAGCGCCTCTGCCCTTGGCAAGAACCACTGCACATACTCGTTTGGATGGATACCGCCGTAGTTATTCTTTCTTTGATCGGCATAGGGCGGTGAAGTGAAAATCAGATTGACCGACTCAGCCTTGACCCTGCCGGACTGGATCACCTCTAGGCAATCACCGTGCAGTATCTGGGGATCCTCGATGGATGTTGCTGGTTCAACGGCTGTTAGAGTAGTCATGCTACCACCTCCCGATAGTCTGAATTAAGTATACATATGTATATATACCTCTTTAAGTCAAGGAACAAAATTGATTTTTTCTAGTCGCTGGCTATCTCCAGAATAGGTCGAGTGAATCACCGAGTCGGTTGCTGGAAGCGGATACTAGGGAAGACGAGGTGATGGGGTAGTTATTGGAGGGTAATTCGCTGATCGCTTAACGAATGGCTTCAAGAGATCATCTAACTCGCCGCGCGGAATAAAGCGACCGGTCTTGACGATTGACGCCCCGTCTCCTTTTTTGCCCTCCTGTTAATTTTGCCAAGAAGCGCGCCCTGTGCAAAAGAGAATCCCCACCCATTACCTCGCCCATCTCAGCGACCGCTACCTCGTTGAATTGGCCGGGTCTGGCCTGAGCTGGCGGTCTCTGCTGCTCGGTCTGGGTCTGGTCGTCGCCATCAGCATTGGCAGCCCCTATTCGATATGGATGGTCGGCTCGTCGGAAATGACGTGGTCGTACTTTCCCATTGCCGTGGGTGCGCCGCTGTTTCTCTTGGTCTTGGGTAATGCGCTGCTCAAACGCGCCCTCAGCGCGGCCGAGCTGATTACCATCATTATCATGGGGCTGGTCGCCAGCGGTATGCCCATCTTCATGGTCGGCCTGATTCTCAGCATCATCTCCAAGCCCTATTACGGCGCGCTCCCCACCAACCAATGGACTGAATACGTCCATCCCTATCTGCCGGAATGGGCCATCCCAGACCCAGCGCACGACGCCATGCGCTTTTTCTACGAGGGCTTGCCGAGCAAGGATTTGGCCATTCCGTGGGGGGCGTGGGTCGAGCCGCTACTGTGGTGGTTGCTGCTGGTGCTGGCCATATACTTCGTCAGCCTGTGCTCGGTGGTGGTGCTGCGTCGACATTGGATGGAGCGCGAACGGCTGACCTTCCCCTTGACCGAGGTAGCCTTGATGCTGACTGAAGAGGCCCCGGGATCGGCGCTGCCGCCCGCGCTTAAGACCCGGGTCTTCTGGATTGGCTTTGCCGTTCCCTTCGGCCTGATCGCCTTCAATGTTCCCAGCTACTTTTACCCCGGTTTAGCGCAAGTGCCCGTCTTTCGGGAATGGGCCTTCGTCCTCATTCCCCAAGCACCTCCCCTCAACCTGATTCTGTACTTCCCGGTCTTGGGGTTTATGTATCTGGCTCCGCTAGCCATTTCGTTCAGCGTCTGGTTTTTTCATCTGCTCTACTTAGTGCAACTGGGCCTGATCACTGAAACGGGTCTTTTCAATTTGCGCGCCGACCCGTTTGTGTACAGTGGGATACCCTTGTCGTGGCAGTCTTGGGGAGCCTTTGTGGCGATGGTGGGGTGGAGCTTGTGGATGGCGCGGAGTCATCTCGCGG
>JAPPEG010000336.1 GCA_028875345.1 Gemmatimonadota bacterium | reverse complement strand
GCGACGACCAGAAGCTCCAGTTGTCGGCATCGTAGATGGGCAGCAATTGAACGGCGATATCGATTGCGTCGTATTGGGCGCGGGTGATGGATACGAGTTCGTCGTTGATATTGGGTGCGAAGTACAGCAGCGGATCGGGGGTGTGGCCGGTGCGGGTGCGAATTTCGATGCGGGTGCCGTCGGGCACGTCTCCTTGCCAGCGTATTTTGCCCCAGGTGACGGCTTGCCCGAAGTCGAGGATAGGAGTGAGGTAGGTCGTCTCGTGGACGTAGCCATCGCCGTAGATTTCAAATTCAGCGATTTCATAGTCGCGCAAAGGGAAGGCGCGCAAGGTGAGCCAGCGGACCGAGCGGATGGGGAAGCGCAGATCGACGACGGGGTCGAGGTTCTCGCGGGTGGTTTTCAGTACCGTCAGTCTGGGGTCGCCATTGCGCACCCAGGTCAAGTCCCCCAGGACTGTGCGCCGCTTGCTGGTGGCCACAACGTTGGTATTGCGATCTCCGCCTCTGCCGTAGTCGTTGGCATTGCATGAGTCATTGGCAAAGACAATCGAATTATCGCCGATGCGGATCTCATACCAGGCTAAGAAATTTTCGAGGAAGCTGTCTTCGCCAAAGGTTTCGACGGCGGGGGTGGGAGCGCTCATGGTCTCGATTAATGGGCGGTCTTGCCGTTGACTCAGGCGGGGATAGAAGCGGATGCGGTTGATGGGGACACCAGTTCCAAAATCGAATATCACGGAATTGCTCCAGCCATAGCCCACGCCTGGCGGCGCGCCGACCCGCTGGACAAACGTGCGGAAGGCGGCCGTGGTCGGATCGCCGTCCAGCATTAGCTTGATCGAAGGTTGCATGTTGCCCCAGGACCAGCAACTATTGTTGTTGAGGACTCTGGAGCCGGGGATATAGGGCAAGGGGATGGTGGCTCTGCCGGCGTCCACATCGGCCTGGGCGATATTGACACTGGGATCAATGAACCGGGGCTGGATTGAGGTGCCGGAAAAGTCGATCAGCGTATCAGCCCCCGCCCCAAAGGGCGCAATCCCGACCGTTACTTGGCGCTCGACTTGGCCGTCGGCAGCAAAGATATGATAGGCGCTTTCCCCGGTCAGGATGGCCTGCCAGGGATTGCCATCAATCCCACCTAAGCGGTATTCCGTCCCCCCCAACACGGGCGCAGCACCCAGCAAGACTCCGCAAAAACAGAGCAACATGATGCCTGACATGACTTCCTCCTTGCTGCTTCACCAGTACAAGTGTGCAGCTCAAAGGTTTCGAAGATTAAGTATACACCCGAGCTGAGCGGTTTAAAAATAAAAATTCTTCCCTGTTTTAGATTTTAATAGGCAACGGCAAAGACGCCCTGTTGGGTGTGCTGCTCCTCGGAATCGAGGGTCAATTCGTAGACATAGGTGCCGGGCTGAACCAACGCGTCCTGCTCGTCGCGGCCATTCCACTCTTGGATGAAGACACCACTGCGGGCCTTGAACACCGGCAGGTGCGCCACCAGCCGACCCGCCAAGTCGTAGATGCGTACCTGCACCGCCCTCTCGACTGTGACCTCGCGCAGCTTGTAGGTGATGGTCAAAACCTCGTTGATCCCATCGCCGTTGGGCGTAAATACCTCGGGTACCTGCACATCCACCAGCAGATCGCCTCCCACTGGCGTGTTGACCGCTAGCAAGTCGCCGGCAAAGCGGTACGTGGCGTTGCCCGGGTCAATCCGCTGGCGGATCTGATCGGGATCCGTGCTGTTGAACACCCACCCGCTGAACTCGGTGCCAAAGCGCAGCACCGGTACCTCAAAGTCAACTTCGACCTGCTTGAAGTTGTCGGCGCTGCCCGTCAGGGGCGGGAAGGACACAATCAGACGGTCGTCGAGCAGGTGGGGGACGAACGCATCCAGATCGACCGGCTGGCCATCGATGCGCACGGCGCGCACGGCGTGGGCTCGGACATGGGTGAGGATTTCCAAGCGGTCAAAGCCGGCGTTGTCGTCGTTGAGGGTGGGCAAGACCACATAGGTAAAGGGCGTGGGTTCAAAGGAGTTGACCTCAATCGGCCAGATCTCGCCGACGAGGGCTTGCGCCGACAGGGTCTCGCTCAACTGCAAGGTGAGTTGATCTAGGCGGGGAGCCACATGAAAGTCGGCAAAGAGCTTGATGGCGATTTGGATGTATCGGCTGGGACCGGGCGACAACAGCAGGCTCCCGTCCTGCCAAGTATGGGCCGGCTGGTCGGGGTTGCGCAGGCCGGCGGCAAACTCGTAGGGCGACGACCAGAAGCTCCAGTTGTCGGCATCGTAGATGGGCAGCAATTGAACGGCGATATCGATTGCGTCGTATTGGGCGCGGGTGATGGATACGAGTTCGTCGTTGATATTGGGTGCGAAGTACAGCAGCGGATCGGGGGTGTGGCCGGTGCGGGTGCGAATTTCGATGCGGGTGCCGTCGGGTACGTCTCCTTGCCAGCGTATTTTGCCCCAGGTGACGGCTTGGCCGAAGTCGAGGATAGGGGTGAGGTAGGTCGTCTCGTGGACGTAGCCGTCACCGTAGATTTCAAATTCGGCGATTTCATAGTCGCGCAAAGGGAAGGCGCGCAGGGTAAGCCAGCGAGTGGAGCGCGTGGGAAAGCGCAGATCGACGACGGGGTCGAGATTTTCGCGGGTGGTTTTCAGCACCGTCAGCAATGGATCGCCGCTCCGCACCCACCGCAAGTCGCCCAAGACGGTGCGTCGCTTGCTGGTGGCCACAGTGCCTATGTCGCGCTTGGAGCTGTCAAAGAGGAAGGTGCTGGTGCCGCTGCAGGGATCTGGGGCAAAGATGGCCGAATTGTCACCGGTGCGAATCTCGTACCAGGCGAGGAAATTGTCGAGGAAGCTGTCTTCGCCAAAACTCTCGATATCTGGAGCGGGTTCCCGCAGGGATTCGATCAGTTGGCGGTCTTCGCGCTGACTCAGGCGGGGATAGAAGCGGATGCGATTGATGGGGATTGCGCCGCCAAAATCAAATACCACGGCCCCTCTCCAGGTAAAGCCATCGCCAGGCCGGCCCCCGGCCCGTTGCACAAAGGTGCGAAAGGTGGCCGTAGCGGGATCGCCGTCCAGCATTAGCTTGATCGTATTGGCATGTAATTGCGCCTGACCGCAACTATTAGTAAGGACTCTCGAACTGGGCATATAGGGCAGGGGGATCTCGGTCTTGCTGGCGTCCACATCGGCCCGGGCGATATTGACGGATGGGTCAATCAAACGGGACTGGATGGCTGTGCCGGAGAAATCGACCAGCGTATCGGCCCCCGCGCCAAAGGGCGATATCCTCACTGGCACTTGGCGCAGTGGCTGGCCGTCGGCATCTTGGATCTGAAAGAAGCTCTCTTCGGTCAAGACCGCCTGCCAATCGTTGCCACTAATTCCGCCCAGACGGTATTCGGTTGCACCAAATACGTGCGCAGCACTGAGCAGCATAGCAAAAACGAAAAAGGACAGAAGCCCTGCCATGGTGCGCTCCTTGTCTTGGTCGGACGGAAGTAGGGGAAAAACAGGGATGGATTAAGCTGCTTCCCTTAGGAGAAAATATAGACTGTAACTTCTGTACACCAAAACGGGTGCTGGCAATTCGCTCGCAGGCGGACTGCCTTTAAGGACTTATCCAGCTTCTAACGGCCCCTTTTGGCATCGGTCGGGTGACCTTCTGCTGCGGATGCTATTCGAGCACGCGCTCGCTCCAACATGCGACCGATGCGGGTTGTGTCCGCGATTTGTTCCCACTCCACTACGGCTTCGTCGTAGCGCTCTAACTGGAAATACGCTTGGCCCAAGGCACCGCGAATCTCGTCGTCATCTGGTGAATAGATCGCTGCTTTATGCAAATAGCCGAGGGCACCTTGGGGATCATTGCGGCGTAAGCAGAGAAGGCCAAGGCCGTACAGACCAAGCGCACTTTGCGGCGCTCGGTTTATCATCCCTTGATAGTGCGCTGCAGCCCGCTCTAGTCTGCCTTGCTCCATATACGCCAGACCCAGATCTAACAAGGCCCTTTCGTTTTGCGGCTCACGGTCAATCTGGGACTGGAGGGATTCGACGCGTTGCGCAAGCTGGCGATACCGTGCAAACCGTTTGTTTGCTTCCGCAGCCGCTTTTTCATTGCCCTGCCTTGCGTAAAGCTGCACCAATGCCAACAGCGGCTCGGGTTCCCAAGGTGCCCACCTTGTGGCGTCGCCAAACGCATTTGCCGCTTCGGTCAAACGATTGCTTTGTTCATAGGCCCGCCCTAGCCAGAAGTACGCCTCCCAATCCTGTGTTCGCAAGCTGGCGACTCGCTCAAAAGCCCGGACAGCTAACACGGGCCGATCCAAGTCCATATAGACTTTGCCGAGCACGAGAAAACTTTCCGCGGATGATGAATCGCGACGGGCCGCCTCTTCTACATATAGAAGTGCCTCATCGGCTTCACCCATGCCGACATAGAGCAATGTGCCCATGCCCAAGTTGGCCAGCTTATGGGTTGGCTCTAAGGCCAAGGCCCGATAGAAGGCGGCGTGAGCTTCACCGTAGTGTCCGGCTTGGTAGTATTGGTTCCCGAGGGCTGCAAAATCCGCGGCGCTCCGGTTCGGCGTCTGTGACAAAGCGATAGGATATTCGCTCTGGGGCGGGGGAATAATCGGTCCTTGCTCGAAGCCATCGCGGCCCTCGTGTACTTTGATATAGCGCCGCACCGGCGGTGCAACAATGGTTTGACGGGAGCCTGATGGCCAGTGTATTTCGACTCGATCTGCGGTTTGGTTCGCACCTAGGCCTATCAATGCACGAGGATCGTGTTGGCTTTGAAAACCATAACCCCGGAACACTTCTCTCATTTG
>JAPPEG010000322.1 GCA_028875345.1 Gemmatimonadota bacterium | reverse complement strand
GAACTCGGCATCGCCGGCCACTTGGCGGGCGCGACTCAGCGCCATCCGCTCCCAACTAGCCGCCCGCTGCGCCAAGTAGCGGCGGTAGCCGACCAGCGAGATGGCCATAGGGGCGCTGGCCCCTTCGGGCCGCAGCCGCGCATCCACCGAGTACAGCCCCTCCTCGGCTAACAGGGCGATCAGACGCTGACTGAACTCGGTGAAAAATACGCTATTCGGCACGCCGCGGCGCGTCTTGCCGTCACCTTCGTACACGAAAAACAAATCCAAATCCGAACCGAAATCCACCTCGCGGCCCCCAAACTTACCGCCGGCCAATACGGCGAACCGCACGTCGCGCCCCTGCCGGTTGCGCGGCTTGCCCCACCGCCGCACCAACGGACGCCAAGCCAGCCCATAGACCGCTTGCAACACCTCTTCACCCAACTCCGTTAGCCGCAGGAAAGTCTCCTCCTCGGTCGCCAAGCCCATCAGGTCGTCGGCCCCAATCCGCAGGAGGGATTTGTTCTGCATCCGTGCAATGGCGTGCAAATCGCCGCGCACCTGACTAGGTTCCAGTCCTTGGCTAGCCTGACTAACTAAGCTGTCGAGCAGGGCCGGATCGCGGCGCAAAAGATCCGCGAGAAAGCGGCTCGATCCACAAATGGCAATGATCAAAGTGCGGAAGCCTGTGTGCTCTTGCAACAAGGAGTACAAAGCACCCGGCGCCCCATACGCCTCAACGAGCTGGGTGAATCGCAAAAGCCCTTGGTCTGGATCGGGAGCGGCGGCCAGCGAATTCAGCAATTCCGGCAACAGAGCCTCAAAGTGGGCGCGGCCCCCGCTCAACAGCAGACCCATGCCCGCCAGCCGTTGCAAGCGGCGGTGCGCGGCGGCCCCATCGACAAAGCCCCGCTCCACCAAATCGACTTTTGCCGCCGCGCTGCCGTTTTCGACTTCTAAAAGCCACGTCGGCGAGCGCGGAGCCGCTGTGGCACCGTAAAACAACGCGGCAAACAAGCGGCGCACCCGCAGCCGGTGTCCGGCCAGCGCGGAGCTAAAGGCCCGCGCATCTTTATAACCCATGACCAAGGCCAAGGCCCGCAAGGCTTGTGCATCTTCTGGGACGGCGTAGTCGGGCCGACCAGAGGCGATTTGCAACAGGTTTTCAACGCGGCGAAAAAACTCGTACGCGTTTTTTAGGGCGCTGGCTTCTGCCGCAGTCAAGGCCACCTTCATCGCACCTTTAGGCGAGACCACTTCGGCCAAACGGTCAATAGCGGCCAGCGTGTTGTGGCTGCGCGCTTGGGGCTGGATGCCCCCGTAGAGTAGCTGTAGGCACTGGACGATGAATTCGATGTCGCGGATCCCGCCCGCTTGCAGCTTGATGTTGTTCTCGCCACGGGGACGCTCGCGGATGCTCGCCTCAATCCGCTCCTTGATGCGGCGGATTTCTTCGTGCGGTGCCGAGTGGAAGTGAGCCGGATAAATAAAGGGGCAGAGCATGGCTGCGTATTGCTCCCCCAGCGTCCGCGATCCCGCCACGCGCCGGGCCTTGATCAGCATCTGCCGCTCCCACAGTTCTCCGCGCGTCTCGTAATACCTCCAACTGGCGCGCAACGAGTGGATCAAGGTTCCGCTCGCGCCCTCGGGGCGCAGCCGCATATCGACGCGATAGAAAAAACCCTCCCTGGTCGCCTCGGTTAGCACTTGGACTAAGCGCTGGCCCAAGCGGCGAAAAAATTCGCTGTTCTCCAGCGGAGTTCCCTCCCCCTCAGGCTGGGTCTCGCCCTCGCCATCCCACACGAAAATTAGGTCAATGTCCGAGCTGTAGTTTAACTCCTGCCCGCCGTATTTGCCCAAACCGACGACGAGGAAGCGCGCCGGGCGGCCGCGCTCGTCCAGTGGCTGTCCGTGCTCCTGCCACAAGGCGTGCTGGCACGTTTCAAGAGCCACCTCAACCACCACGTCGGCTAAGTCGGCCAGCTCTTTTCCTATCTGCGCAACCGGTTTGGTGCCGAGGATTTCGGCGGCACCAATGCGCAAAAACTCGCGCCGATGCACCCGCCGCAATACCTCTAAACGCTCCTCAAACTCGGAGACATGACCGATATCAGTGCGCAAAATCTGCCGCAGGGTACTCCGCTCCAGTGGCTCGACTAAGTGCGGAGTCTCGACCAACAACCACAATAAGAACTCGAAGTCTCGCACCAAGATGTCGGCGAGAAAGGTGCTGTGGCTTACGACCTGCACTAGACGCTGACACAGAATGGGATCGGCCTCTAAGTGAGAGAAAAGCCCTCGCGGGCCGTATGCCACGGCCAAGCGCACCAATTGCCGCAGTCCCTCGTCCGTCCGGCCCGTCGCAGCCAGTTCGGCCAGCGCGAGGGCTGGTAACGGCGCGGATTGCGGCGGGCCGCCGATCCGGTCCAAGGTCTCTAGGGCTTGGACCGGATCGGCAAAACCCAATTTCTCTAGGGGATCAAGGGCTTTAGCCGCGTCCGCGGTGAGCGCGCGACGGGCCAGTTCCAATGCGGTGGGCACTACCGAGGCTTCAGAGGGCGTTTTCGCCGGTTTCGCCGGTGCGGATGCGGATGGCCTCGATCAGTTCGGAGACAAAGATCTTGCCGTCGCCGACCTCGCCGGTGGCAGCCGACTGCATAATGACCTCCACCGCCTCGTCGAGTTGGCCATCGCCAACGGCCAATTCAATGCGAATTTTGGGCATGAAATCGAGCTGGTACTCAGCACCCCGATAGATTTCGCTGTGGCCGCGCTGGCGACCGCAGCCGCGCACCTCGCTAACGGACATGCCGACGAGGCCAATCGCGGCCAAGGATTGTTTGACCTCGTCGAGTTTGAAGGGCTTGATAAAAGCCACGATGTTTTTCACGGTGTCCCTCTCAACGAGGCGAAAAGCGCGGCTTGCGGCCGTAGCTTATGCCGCCGGCCGCGGGCATCGGGGCAACGTCGAGGGGCTTTTGTTGGCTACCGTGGATGGGGCCGATGCAACTGGCTGGGATCTCTTCGGTCAGCACGACCGTGCCGCGAGAAAAAAAGCGACAGCCCTCCTCGTGAGCCTTGGCCGCGAGGATCTCCACTACGCAGGGGGTGTCGCGTTGGTGACTGTGCGACTCGGCCGCCTCGTGTGTCAGCGACAGATGCACGTAGTAGCGATCGCCTGGAGAAATGCCCTCGTGGGTAAAGCGCTGGGCGGCGCTGCGAGTCGTGCCCATGTAGAGTCGGTCGGGCGGCGGGTCCATAGGCTCGCCGTCCATATCGACGAAAAAACTGTGTCCGTATAGCGCGCGAATGCCGAACTCGTTCAGTTCAAAGCGATACTGCCCTGAGGCGTTGACGAGCTCGACGACATCGGCTTCGGCTACCTCTGCGTAGCGTTCTTGTACTCCTTGTACTACCTGATCCAACGGCGCGTAGCCGTAAGCATCAATCTCCAGTCCAAATTCGTCGGGCCGATGCCTGAGCATCAGCGAAAGCAATTTGGAAATGCGACTTGTATTGGCCACTGCTCATCGCGTCCTTTCAATTAAATAGAGTGGTTAGTGGCCAGTGACCAGACCCCACCCCTCAGTGATGCAGGGCGGGGACTGACCACTGACCACCGACCACTAATTCTAGAGGTTCCACTGTGCGCGATAAGCTTCAATGGCTTGGGCAACCGCCTCGTCGGATAGAGCGATGATTTGAGCCGCCAGCATAGCTGCATTGCGGGCATTGTCAATGCCGACAGTCGCCACCGGGATCCCCGGAGGCATCTGCACAATGGAGTAGAGAGAATCGACTCCACGGAGCGCGCCCGAGGCAATGGGAACCCCGATGACCGGCAGTGTCGTATGCGCCGCCACCACTCCGGGCAGGGCCGCAGCTAAGCCGGCACCGGCGATGATCACCTTGAGGCCGCGGCCAGCCGCCTCGCTGGCCCAAGTAGCGGTGCGCTCGGGGTTGCGGTGGGCCGAAGATACGATCATTTCGTAGCCGAGTCCAAGCTCTTCGAGCACCGCCGCCCCCTTGCGCATGGTGTCCTCGTCCGAGGTACTGCCCATGATTACGCCAACGCGAATATCTGCCATATAAAAACGTCCTCCCTGCGAATTCTATCGCGCACAGGTTAAAATAAGCCAAATCGCCCGCGCGCGACAACTGCCCTAAGAAGCGTTCATTTTGCGACGCAGGAAGGTGGGAATGTCCAAATCGCCAACTGCGGGGCGCCCTGGCTCCTGATCCTCCTGAGGGATGCTGTGGCCGTTGCGCAGATACGTGGGCACTTCCAAGGAGGTACCCCCATTGCCATTGCCGAGCAGGACCGGGCTACCGATGGTCAAAGGATCCGCCTCCACGTCCTGCTGCGTCGGCTCTTCTTGTTCGCGGGCCGGCGGCTCGGCTTCATTGTTCTTATGTACGTTGAAACCCGTGGCGATGACCGTCACGCGGATATTCTCAGCTAGGCTGTCGTCGATTACGGTACCAAAGATGATCTCGGCGTCCGAGCCAGATTCCTCATTGATCAGCGACATGACCTCGTTGATCTCGTAGAGCGTGAGATTGGAGTCGCCGGCGATATTGATCAACACGCCCTTGGCACCGGCGATCGACACATCCTCCAAAAGCGGGCTATTGATCGCCTTGCGAGCGGCCTCCACGGCCCGCTCTTCGCCGCTGTGCTCCCCGAGGCCCATAATCGCATCTCCGCCCTTGGAAATCACCGTGCGGACGTCGTTGAAGTCGAGATTGACCATACCCGGAATCGTAATCAGGTCGGAAATACCACGCGTGGCTTGCATCAGCACTTCATCGGCCTTGAGAAACGCATCTTGGAGCGTGGTGTCGCGGCCGCAGACTTCTAGCAGGCGCTGGTTTTTGATGGTGA
>JAPPEG010000351.1 GCA_028875345.1 Gemmatimonadota bacterium | reverse complement strand
CGTCGGACGCAAAGGTGCGGCGGTCCTCGCGGCGCTCATAGGTATCTAACTGAAGATAGGTTAGCTGGACGTCGATGGCGTCGAGGCCACTTTGCTCGGCGACCATGAAGGCGTAGAGTTTGGCCTGTGCCCAATGCGCTGGGTTTTCAGGGATCTCGTCGAGGTCGGCCTCGGTGGTTTTGATTTCCTCGATGAGTACGGCGTCGTCTTCGACGAGTAGGCCGTCGATGCGGCCGCTTATTTCGAGGGCGATTTCGTCGGTCTCGACTAAGTAGGAGATGGGCACTTCTGCCTGATAGTCGGAGGGGCGGGCGCGCTGGACCTTTTGGTGGCCACGGGTGCCTTCCACTAAGCGGTCGGGACGGGAAAAGCCGCCGAAAATCAGATCGCCGGAGCGCAGCACGAAGCCGACAAGTTCGCGCACCGAGGTTTTGAGCAAGCGCGGGGGCATGGTGTATAATATAGGGGCGCTAGCAGGCACTTGCATTTTCACAGGAGATGATGATGAGTCAATCCGTAATCTTGGGCGTCATTGGTGGGTCGGGGTTGTACCAAATAGAAGGGGTCGAAACAGTTGCCGAGCACCGGCTAGACACGCCCTTTGGCACGCCTTCGGACGCCATTGTCGAGGCGCGGGTCGGCGGACGTATGGTGCATTTTCTGCCGCGACATGGCCGGGGGCACCGGCTGCTGCCGAGCGAAGTGCCTTCGCGCGCCAATATCCACGCACTCAAGCAATTAGGGGTGAACCACGTTTTGGCCATCAGCGCCTGCGGCATCATGCAGGAGGATATCCGGCCTGGGGACATGATTGTGCCCGACCAGATTTTCGACCGCACGCGCGGACAACGCCCATCGACGTTTTTCGGCGACGGAGTCGTCGGACACGTGATGTTTGCCGATCCGTTCTGTGAGACGTTACGGGGCGAGGTCATTGCGGCGGCTCAAGCAGCGGATGCCAACGTCCACGAGGGCGGCACATACCTCTGCATGGAGGGGCCGGCCTTTTCCACCCGCGCTGAGTCGCATTTCTATCGCAGTGCCGTGGGCGCGGCTGTGATCGGCATGACTGCTTTGCCCGAGGCCAAGCTGGCGCGCGAGGCGGAGATGTGTTACGCACTGCTGGCGACGGGTACGGATTACGACTGCTGGCACGAGGAGGAAGAAGACGTGAATATCGAGCAAGTGCTAGCGGTGCTGCGGGCCAACAGCGCCTTGGCCGTACAAATCGTCGCCGAGGTTGCCACGCGCCTGCCAAGCGAATCCGCTTGCCCTTGTTTGCGCGCTGCCGAAAGCGCCATCGTCACCGAACCAGCAGTGATTCCCTTAGAGGCGAAGGAGCGGCTCCGGGTGCTCTACGGAAAGTATTGGAATTGACAGGTTGCGCACGAGTGTTAGGTATGAGATGCTTCGACTCCGCTGCGCTCCGCTCAGCATGACAGAAGCGACGAAAGGACTAATAGCATAGCCACGGTAAAAGTAAATTGGACGAGAAAAATCTACGGCGGCGGCCGCGGCTGGCACGTCGGCAGCTTGGTGCGCTGGAAGGGCGCGTATCACGTGTGCTTTGTCGATGGCCGCGGCCACGGCAGCGGCGATTCGCAAATCCGCGTCTGCTCATCTGCAGATCTGGAGACTTGGACCTGCCAAATCGCGCTAGGAGCGAAGACCATCGACCCGAACTTGCTGCCCGTGGGCGACCGGCTCTTGGTGTACGGAGTACGCCTCAGCCGCGAGGAAGCCGAGGGGCAACCCGAGCCTGAGTACGGCTTCACCTCGCAGCAAATAGTTGCCGCGACGACCGACGGAAAGACGTGGAGCCAGCCCCGGCGCTGCTTTGTGATGAACCACGATTTCTGGCATCCGGTGGAGCACGAGGGCCGCTATTGGGTCGCCTGCGACACAGTCGGCCACACTCCTCATGCCAGCCACAATTCGGTCGATTTGCTCGTTTCCGACGACGGGGAGAACTGGCAGTGGATCAGCGAGATCATCCACGGCACTACGCACCCTGAATACCGCGACTCGACCGGCCTCGAATTCGGCGTGCAAGCGCCGAGCGAAACGTCCCTTTGCTTTGGGGAAGACCAGCGCCTGTTGGCCGTCACTCGCGCCCGAGGCTACTGCGCCCTGCTTTCCACTGCTCAGCCGCCCTACGACCACTGGGAGCGCACCTTGTCGCAGGAATCGCGCTGCTACGGCTCGGCCATAGCCCAAGTGGGCCGCCACGTACTCGTCACCGGCCGCAGCTTCAGCAACGAAGGGATTCGCGCCACGGCGGACCAATTCAACGAACCCTTCAGCCCGCACGACCAGACTCAGCTCCGCACCGGAGTTTTCCTGTACGAAGACGGCGACATTCAGTTAAAGGCCGTGCTGCCCAGCGGCGGCGACACGGGGTACGCCGGCATCTTGCCCATGGGCGACGACCACGCGCTCATTGCGTACTACTCAACCTACGAGTCGCCCGACGGGGAGTCTTGCGTCTATTTGTCTTCCGTAACCATTGAGGAGTGACCACGGAGATTTGCCCATGGCGGAACGTTTTAGAATAGCGGTCGTAGGCGTCGGCCGGATTGGTGCCTTTCACGCCCGCCACGTCCAAGAGCTGGCCAGCGAGCGGGGCGATTGCGCGTTGACAGCGGTCGTGGACGGCTACGGCGACTTGGCCGCCGAGGTCGCGGCTCAGCTGCAGGCCGGTCAAGAAACGGCGATTGGCGTTTTCAAAGACGTGGAAGAATTGGTCGCGGCTGAGGCAGCCGACGGCGTGTTCATTGCCTCGCGCACTGAAAACCACTACCGCGAGGCCCAGACCTTAATCGACGCGGGCTGGCGCGTGTTGATGGAAAAGCCGCTGACTCACTCGCTGGCCACAGCGCGGGAGTTTGCCGCCTACCTAGACGCCGACGATTTTCGCCGCACGGCGCTGATGCAGGCTTTTATGCGCCGCTTTGACGCGCCGCTGTTGCGGGCTAAAGCCTTGTTGGAGCGAGGCGCTATCGGCACGCCATTCAAGATCGTCTCCATCCTCGAAGATCCAGTGCCGCCGCCCGAGGGGTACAATAGCTCTGGCATACTCTCGGATATGGCGGTGCACAATATCGACGAGATCCTCTGGCTCGGCGGGCAGCAGCCCGAGCGGCTGGCTGGTTTTGGCAGTCTGCTTTACAATCAGCAGCACACGGACGTCAAAGAGGATTTCGACGATGCCCTCTTGCAGATGTACTTTCCCGAGAACCTGATCGGCCAAGTGACGGTGAGCCGCAATCACGTAGCCGGGTATCGCAATGAGACTTGGGTTTACGGGACGGAGGGGTTAGTGCATGTGGGGGCCTTTAGTGAGGATTCGCTTATGGTAGAAGTAGAAGCATTTGGACGACGGGGTTCAATCGAGCGGCGGAAATTCGCCCTGCGGGATTACGGCGCGGAGGTGCCGTTTTTTATGGAGCGCTTCGGACCGGCGTACAAGGTGGAAGTGGCCCACTATATCGACCAGTGCCGCGCAGGAGCGCCGTTTGCCGTTGATCACCGCGATGGGCTGAGGGCGTTGGAGATTGCGATGGTGGGGAGTGAGGCGTTGCGGGGGCGCGAAGGAGGCGTAGTGGTTGATGTTGCCTAGCGTAGTTGAGACAGCAGCGAGCTGATTTTCAGGAAGCAGGAACGAATAAATATGAAAGTCGCGAAGATCGAGACCCTGCGAGCTAGCCGCTTTATGTACGTGCGGGTGCACACCGACGAGGGCATATCGGGCGTCGGCGAGTTGCATCCCGCAAGCGGTACCAGCGGCACGCCGTTTGCACCCATTGCGGCGGTGGATTACTGCGCCGAGTACCTAATCGGCAAGAATCCCCTCCACATTGAGCGCAACTGGCAGCACATGTTTCGCCGCTGCGTGTTTCGCGGCGGCGCAGACACCATGGCCGCGATCGGTGCAATCGACATCGCGCTGTGGGACATCAAAGGCAAGGTCGCCGAGTTACCCGTCCATTCGCTTTTGGGCGGTCCCACGCGAGAGCGCGTACGCGTGTACTCCCATCTGCACGGCGACTCCCCGGCGGAGTTGGCCGAAGACGCCCGGCGCATGGTCGAGGCCGGCTACACCGCTTTGCGCCTCAATCCGTTCGGCGGGGGCACAAGCCTAGAGCAACTGTCGTTCCGCGGCATGGCTAAGCACGCCGCAGCTACCTTGCAGGCGGTCCGCGACGCCGTGGGTGACGAGATCGATCTCATGGTGGACGTGATCAATCGCCTCACGCCGCCGGAAGCCATCGAGGTGGCCAAGGCGCTTGAGCCCTATGGCTTGTTTTTTTTCGAGGACCCCATCGAGCCCGAGAACATGGACGCGTGGGGCCATGTCGCGGCCAATATGCCGGTGCCAGTGGCCATGGGCGAGCGGCTCTACACCACCTACCAGTTCCGCGAGTTGCTAGCCCACAAGGGGGCCTCGTATATCCGACCGGATCTGTCGCTCGCCGGTGGAATTACGAATTGCAAAAAGATCGCGGCGCTTGCCGAAGCAAGCTACGTAGGAGTCGCCCCGCACAACCCACTGAGTTGCGTCCTGACTGCGGCGTGCGTGCAACTCGACGCCGCCATCCACAACGTTGCTATCCAAGAGTATCCGAGGGATGAGTACGATGCCCCGAAGCGAGATCTGGTCGAGGTGCCACTGCGGCGCGAGGGCGGTTTTCTGATTGTTCCGCAGACTCCCGGCATTGGCATTGAACTGAACGACGAAGCGTTCCCGCACTACCCGCCTGAGCCTTATACCCGGGAGCCGGTGATTGGACCCGACGGTGCCCTGCGGGATTACTGATTAATATGATCAGGCTGACTCAAATAACCTCAGAGCAGTTGGAGTGGTACAAAGAAAAA
>JAPPEG010000046.1 GCA_028875345.1 Gemmatimonadota bacterium | reverse complement strand
GTTTCCGAGGCAATGCCGACGGCATCGATGTCATCGCGGGCGAGAAGCTCATCTAGGTCGGGGATGAATTCGACGCCGAAGTGATCGGCCGCGGCCTGTCCGCGCTTGGCGTCGGCGTCCCAGATTGCGATGAGATCGACGCTGTCGTGTTTTTGCGCGGCGTTGCAGATGCCGTGCGCGTGACCGAACCAAAAGGAGAGCTGGGCGAATCGGATGTCTGGCATGGTTGCTCCTTGTATCCTATCGAAGCGCTACCCCGTCCTAGAACGGAGGTGCCTTGTCCCCAAAGGGGGCAGGCGTTACGGTAATCTGTAGATCATACTCCCAATCGAAGAGGCTAGTGTCAAGGCTTGTTTTCGAGACCTTGTAACTGATACATTCAGACCCATGATCGACGAACTGGCACAGACCTACGCGCACTATGTGGCCTTGCGGCGAGAACTCTCGCTATGGGTCGAGCAGAGCATTCGCCGCGATGGGCCGGACCAAAACCACGGCGGCGAGGACGAAGCCAATTTCGCGCTGGCCTTCTTTCCGCATTATCTGGTCAGCGGCGACGAGCGGATCGCAGTGCGGTTTCGCTCGCTGGCCAACGATCTCAAGGCCTGGGTTAGTGCCGAGTGCCTGCACGGGTACGAACCCGAGGCCGAGGCCCACCACGGCACCGAGCCTTTTCTGTTGTTTCTGCCCCGCTATCTGGGCTTCTTTCCCGACGACAGAGAAGCCGCCGCCCTGCTCGACGACGCAGCGCACCACATCGGCAACTGGATCGAGGGTGTGCCCGCTTGGTACGACTGGACGCGCGATGTCTTTTTGAGCTATTGGATCGGCACGCGGACCGTCGGTAGGGCGCACGGCGACCGCGAGTTGGCCGAGCACTTCCGCTTTTTGCACATTGCGCTGGCCGCTTGGCGCGTCACTGGTGAGGCGCGCTACCGCGACTGGGCACTGCGCTATGGGCGCAAGCGAGCCGAGCGGTTGCTGGCGGTGGACGGACGGATGCCCGTGTTGTGGGATCTGGACGGGCGTGGATTGCAGCCAGAGGATTTGCAAACCCGTGCAGAGCAGGGGATGACCGGCGACAACCACCACATCGCCGGCGACCCACTCGCAGGTATCGAAAATCTGCTGGCGTCGGGCGCGATTTATGTGCTGGGCGATCTCTTTTTGCTGGAGGGCGACGATATCTTTCGCCGCGCGGCCAAGAAAATCGTCGAGCCGCTAATCGGCGAACTGCTCGATCCCTACGCGGACCCGGCCGCGGCTGCGCTCGCCTACTATCGCTGGACCTTCGCCGATTCCTCGCTGGACGACGCGATGTACGCGGTGCTAGCGCGACGACCCGCCGAGTCGGAGGCACCGTGGGCGATGGTCTTTCCCCAAGAGCGGAAGCGTCGCGAGCCGGGGGTGGGCAAACGCAGTGACATGATCTACTGGGGCCACTGGGCGGAAGATGGTTCAGTGCAGCCCTCGCGCGAGCCGAGCACCGCGGCGTTGGCGCTGGGGTATCAATTGACGGGCGAGCGGACCATGGCCCGGCGGGCGCTGGGGGCAGCGGCGGCCAAATTCGCCATGGCGCGGCGGGTGTTGCGCGGCGGGCGCGAACACGCCGATATGGGCGGGGCGATTTGCTCGGTGGCCGCGGGGCACGGCCGCAATTGGGGCTGCGGAGCGGTGACGGGTTGCTATGGGCCGTTGTTGATGGGCACGCGCGAAGTACAGGGCGCGGTGGTGCCGCTGGTCGAGTGGGCCGCAGGCCATTTGCCCGAGCAGATCCTAGCGCTTGTGCAACCGCCGGTCAGTGGACCGGGCGCAGTGTTGTTTTACAACGGGGGCGAGGAGCGGCAAGCACTGGAGTGGCGCATGGCGGGAACGACCGATTGGCAGTGCGTTGAGTTGGCACCAGGCGCGGTGCGGGAATGCCCACTGGAGGAGTAATCTCGACGACTTTATGGTCTCAACTAGCCCGTTATCCGATTCAACTACTGCTTCATTGTGGCTACAATATCCGCTGTCGATATTCTGACCTCATCCAATAATACAATAACGACTATGCTCCTTATAAAAGGCCTCGGTGACCGCATTCGCCGCCAACGCGAAAAACGCGGGCTCAAACAGCAGGATATCGCCCATGCCCTCCAGGTAAGCCCGCAAGCGGTGTCGAAATGGGAGCGGGGGGAAAACGCCCCGGACATTAGTTTGCTCGGACCGTTGGCCCGGTTACTAGGGGTCTCGACGGATTGGCTTTTGCATACTTGGGGCGAGCAGCCCGATGTCTTTGAGGCCACGGTATTCACTTCCGGAGTCAAGGGGGCCGCTGAGAAATCAATGCACTTGGATCCCAAAAATTTCGCCGCCTGGGCTAACGGGGTCTTCGCCGCTGTGACCTCAGCGGTGTTGCACCACGACGGCGTGCCCGTCAAATACTTGGGCGACCAATGCCTGTGTTTTTTTGCCGGAGAAGGGCAGCAGGAACGGGCCGTGCGTGCAGCGCTGCTGGCCTGTGAGATGACCGCGGAAGCCCTCGAAATAGGCTTGAGTTACGGCTCGGTTTACCTAGGAGCGATCGGCCACGCCGATTACGAGCGGCTCGATATCATGGGCGAAGCCGTCAATATTGCTTTCCTAACGATGAACTGGGCCAGCCGCCATAGCAAGAGCGGTATGGCCGTGACACGGGAGGTCGCCTGTGGACTGGAAGGCAAATTGCATCTGGGGCCAGAGGTGAGCGCAGTCTTTCCGGAACTGGAACAAGCAGTCTATGTCAACGAGTTGCGCGGTCTGGTTCAAGATACAAGGAGAATTCAATGGTCTTAGCAACGCAAATATCCGATTCGACAGCGGTGCCTTACCGGGCCTGGTTCCAGTGCATGCACTGCCCGGACCAGCACTACGCGCTGACCGAGGTCGTTTACCGCTGCAAGTCGTGTGGTGGTTTGCTCGAAGTCCGGCACGATATGGCGGCGCTCAAGGCTCTGGAGCCGGACAAGTGGCGGACGCTTTTCGACCGCCGCTATATGCGCACCCACTATCCCTATGGTTCCTCGGTATGGGGTAAAAAGGAAATGGTTTGCCCGGCAGTGGCTGATGAGAATGTGGTTTCGCTCTATGAAGGAGGCAGCAATATGTTTTGGGCCGAGCGGTTGGGGCGGCAGCTCGGCGTGGAGGATCTGTGGGTTAAACAATGTGGCGACAGTCACACCGGGTCGTTCAAGGACATCGGCATGACGGTCCTCGTTTCGATAGTCAAGCAGATCATCGCCACGGGGCAGCAGGTGCCAGCAATGGTCTGCGCTTCCAGCGGCGATACTTCGGCGGCGCTGGCGGCTTATGGCGCGGCGGCCGGGATTCCGGTGGTGGTGCTGTTGCCGCGCGGCAAAGTCACGGCGGCACAGATGGTCCAGCCATTGGCCAATGGCGCGCTGACCTTGTTTCTCGATACCGACTTTGACGGCTGCATGCGGCTGGCCAAGGCATTGAGCAACGAGGAACAGTTTTATTATCTGGCGAATTCAATGAATCCGCTGCGGATCGAAGGCCAGAAAACCGTAGCGGTAGAGATGGTGCAACAGGACGACTGGACCGTGCCCGATTGGATTGTCGTACCCGGCGGCAATCTCGGCAATATCAGCGCGCTGGGTAAGGGGTTTCTCGAAATGCGCGAGATGGGGTTGATTGAAGTGTTGCCGCGCCTCGTCGTCGCCCAAGCGGCCCATGCCGACCCGCTCTACCAGAGTTATCTGCGCGGTTTCGAGACATTCGAACCGCAGCAGGCTCGCAAGACGTTGGCCAGCGCGATCCAGATCGGTGCCCCGGTTAGCTGGGAGCGTGCTATCCGGGTGTTGAAAACCTTTGATGGCGTCGTCGAGTGCGCGAGCGAAGAAGAACTGGCTGACGCCGCGGCCAAGGCGGATCTCACGGGGCTCTTCGCTTGTCCGCATACGGGCGTAGCCCTAGCAGCATTGTTCAAACTGGTGGCGCAGAAAGTCATCGCGCCTGAAGACAAGGTTGTCGTAGTATCGACGGCGCACGGGCTGAAGTTCCCCGAGTTCAAGACGCGTTACCACGCCGGTGATCTGGAAGAGTTCGGTGTCGTGCCGCGTTTCAGACAGATACCGCATGAGGTCGGTGCCGAATACGGGGCCGTGCAAAGCTTGGTATTGCGGCACCTCGACGGACTGCGGGCCAAGGTCGTTTGAGGGAACTTCTCGCCAAGCAACGGTCTATAACGGACGCAATCGGGACAACGCGTGGTACGCAGCCATTGATGCGAAGTGGCCGGAGCTAGAGCAAGCCTTCCTGACTTGGTTAGCTCCAGACAATTTAGGCTACGACCGCGAAAACTTCGGATACCTTTGTCTCCTAAAAGCAACTATAAGGGTGATCACGACTTGCCGATTGCTCGCCGCGAGGCTGATCCACCAAGGAAGTAACTTGCCATTGTTAAAAGTCCCCTCTTCCGTTGTAAGTCTGAGGAAGGCACGAATCCCCCCTATCGGGTGCTTTGGCGGCAGATGGATTCTTGAGATGTGCCTACGATGAGTGAACAGCCCCTCGTCAACCTTGGCCCAATTGAGAGGAAATACATGAGCACGGCATATCCGACCCAACGCATTCGTACACACCTATGGCTACTCTGGATGATAGGAGTTGCGCTCGTCGTTGCGTCATCTGTCCCGGCCCACGAAAAGCCCAGCGAAAAAGAAGTGTGGGCCTTCAGGACTAACCTCCGGCCAACCATAGACGGCATCCTAGACGATGCGGACTGGAAGCGGGCGACACCGGCGACGGGATTCATATTGATCGAACCCGAAGAGGGCGTCCCTGCGACCAACCAAACCTTTATACACGTACTCTACGACGCCGATTATCTGTACAT
>JAPPEG010000289.1 GCA_028875345.1 Gemmatimonadota bacterium | reverse complement strand
AGCCTTGGCGTCGTGAGTTGGAGAAATCAATGAAAATCGTCGGGTACAGCGACCGCTTCAGCGTGCGGCCCGGGCAGACTATACGCTTTATGGTCAGCAGCGAAGCGCCCACATACCGCGCCGAACTCGTGCGCCTGCGGCATACGGACGCCAATCCTCAAGGTCCCGGCTGCAAAATAGAAGCGCTCGCATCCTCGATCAGCGGCGAGTACCCGGGTCGGTACCAAGCCATCCACAGCGGCTCGTACGCGGCCGTGCCGCACCACCCTTTGTTGAATTGCTCCAATGGCTTTACCCTGCGGGCGTGGATTTACCCCACCACACCGCAAAAGGGCCTGCAAGGGTTGTTGACCAAGTTGTCCGGCCAATCGGGCTATGGCCTTTTTATCGCCGAGGACGGGTCGCTGGCCCTGTGGATTGGCGATGGGACGCGGCTGGAAAAAGTGAGCACCGGCGTGGCCCTGCAAGCAGCGCAATGGCACCGTATCGCCGCCAGCTACGACGCAGCCACTGGCACTGTCTGCCTCTATCAGGAATTGCAGTCCAACTGGCCAGTGCCCCGCGCCCGAACACAGGTCTGCAAAACCATCAGCCCCCTCATTGTGGGAGAGAACGAGGAGGATTTGCTGATGGCCGCTCAGGCGGGGCCGGTGGCCACCCACCACTTCAATGGCAAGATCGACAATCCGTGGCTCTACGGCCGCGCTCTCTCCGTGGCGGAGGCCGATGCTGACAGCCCGATCGCCGACTGGGATTTTTCCCTCGATATCGGCGCGGAAATAGTGCGCGACACCGAGGCCAACCAACTCCACGGCCGCACGGTCAACCTGCCGACCCGGGCCGTGACCGGGCACAACTGGACCGGCGACGAGTCGGATTTCAAAGTCGCCCCCAGCCAGTACGGGGCTATTCACTTCCACGACGACGATCTCGAAGACGCCAAGTGGGATGTCGCCTTCGAGTGGACCGTGCCCTCGGACTGGCCGAGCGGCGTGTACGCGGCCCATTTGATCAGCGCTGACGCCGAGGATTATCTGCCCTTTATCGTCGTCCCCGCAAAGGCCCAAGCCCGCATCGCCTTCCTGATGCCGACCCTCACGTACCTCGTCTATGCCAACCAGCGCTTTAACGATCCGATCCGCGCCATGCTGGACCTGCGCGAAAGCAGCGATGCCGCCCCGCAAGACCAGTACATGCAGGACCAGCGGCTCTTGAGCTGTTACGACCTGCACAGCGACGGCACGGGTGTCTGCTATTCGTCACGATGGCGGCCGATCCTCAATTTTCGTCCCCTGTACCGCATGCCCTCCCGCTCCTTGGCCGCGCACTGGCCCCGCCTGCTCAACGCCGATCTCCATCTGCTCGACTGGCTGGATACCAAGGGCTTTGCCTACGATGTGATCACCGACGACGAGTTGCACTGCGAAGGCAGCGAGTTGTTGGAGCCGTACCAGGTGATTCTCACCGGCACCCATCCAGAGTACTGGACGGCGTCCATGCTCAAAGGGCTGGAAGCGTACCAGGCGGGGGGCGGTCGTCTGATGTACCTAGGTGGCAATGGCTTCTACTGGATCGCCTCCTTCGACCCCCGGCGTCCGCACATCGTCGAAGTCAGGCGCTGGCGAGGCTCGCGCGCTTGGGAGGCCGCCCCCGGCGAGTCCTTTCACAGCACCACGGGCGAGATGGGTGGCCTCTGGCGCTTTCGCAACCGGGCTCCGCAAAAAATGGTCGGCGTTGGTTTTACCTCCCAAGGCGGAGGCCGCAACCGCCCCTATAAACGGCAGCCGGACAGTTTGGACCCGAGGGCGGCCTTTATCTTTGAGGGCCTAGATCCCGAGGAATTGATCGGCGACTTTCCCGCCCTAGTTCTGGAACACGGTGCCGGCGGCTTTGAGATCGACCGGATGGACCGCGACTTGGGGACGCCCGGCCACGCCCTCTTGCTCGCTTCGGCCGAGGGCTTCACCGATCTGTACCAAGTGGCCATTGAGGATCAGTTGGTATCGGCCCCCAATACCGGCGGCAGTCAGAACCCCTTAGTGCGGTCCGACATGGTGTACTTTGAAGGCCCCAAGGGCGGCGCAGTATTCTCTGTGGGCTCTATTAGCTGGTGCAGTTGCCTTTCGTATAACCACGGCGACAATAATGTCTCTCGCATCACCGAGAACGTGTTGCGCCGCTTTGCAGAAATGGATTGATATGGCGGAAGCAAGTTCCCTCATCCGCAACCCGGCCAAGGAAATTCTCCGGAGCGGTGGTCCGCTCTTTGGTTTCAATGTCTTCGAGTCGCTGCGCCCTTCGGTGATCAAGATCGCGGCCCAGGCGGGATACAATATGCTGCTGGTCGAAAACGAGCACGTGATCCACAACGACGAGACCCTGACCAACTTCTTGGTCATGGCCCGGGACAACGGCCTTGCTCCGGCGGTGACGGTCTTGGTGCCCGAGCGTCCCTTTGTATCGCGGCTGCTCGATGCGGGCGCGTTGGGGATCTGCCTTTCCCACGCCGAAGAGCCCGAGCAAGTCGCGGCGTTGGCGCGCTGGATGAAATACGCACCGGACGGGGAGAGAGGGCTGGCCATGGGTGCCAATGTGGAGTACGCCGCTGGCGAGGCGGCCCGCTATTGCCGCGAGGCCAACGAGGCCACGATGCTCATCCTCAAAATCGAGTCCTGGCGCGGCGTGGAGAACGCCGAGGCCATGCTCGCCAACGAATGGGTAGATGCGGTGGTTTTTGGCCCCGGCGACCTAGCGGCGACCATGGGTTTTCACGGCGATTGGGAACACCCGGAAGTGGTGCGGGCCATGGAGCGCGTCATCGAGATCGCCCTAGCTAAGGGAATCGCCACCGAGCCGGCGATTTATCCGCGCGACCGCCAGGAGTACCTGGACCAGCGCCGGGCCGGCATCCAGCTGGTGGGCCGCTTCCGCCACAGCGAATACGACCTGCTTCGCGACGGCGCGGTGCAGGCTTTTTCCATGTACCGAGAGGATGCAGATGACCACTAAAATCACGGTTGGGATCACCCGGGATTTCTTCGACGCGGAGGGGAATTTCGACTTGCCTGGTCCTGGGCTGGAACTGTTCGATGCAATGCCCAGGATCCAGTACCGAATATTGGCCGAGCGGAGCGCGGAAATCTCCCCCGAGCAAGTGCGCGGCTGCGACGCGGTCATCTCGGCCGGGTCGCGCTGGAGCGAGCGCTCCCTAATTGGCAACGACCAGCTCGTGGCCGTACTCTTCACCGGTGTTGGGTACGACCACATCGATGTCGAGGCCCTGACCCGGGCCAATGCAATGCTCTGCACGGCCCCCGACGCTGTGCGCCGGCCCATGGCCTGTACCATCATCACCTTTATTCTGGCCCTGGCCACGCGCCTGATCAACAAGGATCGGATCACCCGCGAGGGGCGCTGGGCCGACCAGCGCCTCTACCGCGGCGAAGGGCTGACCGGCAAGACGCTCGGTTCCATTGGCGTGGGCAATATTGGGCACGAGATGTTCCTGATGGCCAAGCCCTTTGGCATGCGGCATTTGGGCTGCGATCCCAGGCTGCGCCCGGAGGATGTGGCCGATGTGGACGTGGAACTGGTCGCTATGGATACCCTGCTGGCCGAATCGGACTTCGTCAGCATTAGCGTCCCGCTCAGCGAGCAGACGCGCCATCTGATCGGCGAGCGGGAATTGAACTTGATGAAGCCGACGGCGTACCTGATTAATACTTCGCGAGGCCCTGTCGTCGATGAGCAAGCCCTGATTCGAATCCTGCAGAGTGGGCGCATCCGCGGCGCTGGGCTGGATGTATTTGAGCAGGAGCCCGTCGATGCGGACAATCCCCTCCTCAAAATGGACAACGTCGTGGTCGCGCCGCACTCCCTGTGTCACACCGACGAGTACTACATGCAGACTTGGAGGGGCCGACTCCGGCAGGTGGCGCGAATTGGGCGCGGCGAAATTCCCGAGCACGTGGTCAACAGGGAGGTGCTGGAAAAGCCCGAGTTGCAGGCAAAGCTCGAGCGGTTGCAAAGGCGGTGATTGTGATGGACAAAATTAAAATGGGCGTAATTGGCTGCCGAGTTGGCAGGACTTGGGTGGCTGGTGCCCACGCTGGCGAAGATACCATTGCTTGGGCAGTCGCCGATCTGGATCGAGATTTGGCGCGACAGGTCGCCGAGGACAACGATGTCCCCAACGTCTATGGCGACTATCGAGAGCTGCTCGCCGATGACGAGGTTGAAGCCGTTGGAGTCGCCACCGCGCCCGATGTGCGGAAGCCGATGGTCATTGAGGCGCTGGAGGCTGGAAAGCATGTGTTGGTGCAGAAGCCGCACGGTCGCAATGCCGCAGACGTTGAGGAGATCAACGCCGTTGCAGCAAACACGGGAAAAACGCTCGTGTACTCCTACTTCATGCGGCATCAAGCGGAGAACAAAGAGAGCCGGCAAATGATCGCCGCTGGAAGGATTGGGCGCGCGTACCACGCGCGCGTCCACTACCACTATCGCGAGCGGGGAGCCCATTACGAGCCGCCGCCGGGCAGAAGCTGGCTATATCGGTGGGGTCTTAAGGGTGGTGCATTGGGCCAACACGGTTCGCACTACCTCGACCAGGCCTGGTTTTTACTGGGTTGTCCGCAACCCGAATGGGCCTTTGCCGTCAGCCACAGCGCGTTTCCAACGACCCTAGAAGTAGAGCGTCACGCCGAGGATTACATGAGTTTTCTGGTAGGGTGCGCCGGCGGTACGACAATTCAGATGGATACTTCCTCGGTCATCTCCACCTGGGCGGACCGGGCGTGGGATTTGCGCTTGCGCGTCCTGGGTACGAATGGCACGATTGAGGTGGAATCCACTTCGCTGCCCGAGGGCAAGAGACGTGCGGGGACGCGCC
>JAPPEG010000043.1 GCA_028875345.1 Gemmatimonadota bacterium | reverse complement strand
TGTCCCGGTGGTTCGTATCCTCCCAGATGCGGACGCCCGTGTCCGCTTCGCGGATCGCCTTCGCCCACGCCAGAATGCGCTCGTCCATCCACGGCTCGTCAGGCTCATCCACCAACAGCAGCGCGAACTGCTCCGGCTGCAATCCCCTCGCTACCATATGCTCCGCCCAGAACGCGATCCACGCCTTGACCGCCGTGTTGAACTCGGGCGTGCCCATGGGCCACGACTCAAAGTGATTGCCCACTTTCGCGAACACGAGGTACTGGGCCGCCTCCGGCCACAACTCGATCCAAGCATCGAAGTAGTCGGTGTTGGGCGGTGCCTTCATCGCCCCCTGCGCATCGTGCGTACCCCGCGGCAGCGCCAGCTTAAGGGCCCACGGCGAGTCGACGAGATGTTCCCGCAGGTGCTCGATGATCGCTGGCCTGTTCTGCTCCGTCAGAAGGGGGAAGTGACCGACCCGGTCCGTGTAGTCCCAGCCGCCCAAGTGAAGCGACTGCTCTTCCGGGAAGTCCAAGGGATACAGGTACATGTACAACGGAAATTTCCTACCCCCAGGCACGGACTCCACGACGACCTTGCCCTCATACACACCCGGCACCACGTCCACCGGATGGAAAGTCAGCCATACCTGCCGCGTCATGCCCGACGGCACGGTCACCTCATACAGATCGTTCTCGGCACTAATCTCCGGCAGGGCCGCCGCCACCGCCACCCCGGATCTAGTGTCCGTCCAAGCGACCTCGTGAACGGTCACATACGCCGGATTATCGCCGCCGGGCAGCCCGCTCAGACGAAACGCTACCTCCATCGGCTCATCGCTGCTGTTGCTCACATTGAACGCCGCGGCGCGGTATTCCCGCCGCATCAGATGCACCTTGACGGCCAGTTCCCTAGCTGTGTCCGGCGCGCCGATGAGCGGCAGCGGATCCCACAGATTCGAGTGCCAGAAGGTGAGCGGCTCAAAGCCTCTGGCGCGCCAGAGGCACGCCTGCGTGCGCAACACCCGTTCGTGCCACGGATTCAGCGGCAGCACGGCCTCGAAGTCGTCCACGAACGCGGTGGCTGACCCCAACTCCCCTTCCACGGCCGCCAGTTCGACCAGCACATCGCGCTGCGTCTCGACCGGGACACCCTCTTCTTCCGCCGCTTCTTTCAGGGCCTCAATGTCCCGCACAAGGCGCGTCCGAATCCCTTTCTGAATGGCGATCCGGTGTGCATACTCCTTCACGTCTGCAATGGCCGGCCCTGACAGCGGTTCATCCACCCACTCCGGCTCTCCCGCATAGACCTCAATCTCGTCCACGAACGTATAGGGCTCGTTCCACACAACCAGACTGACATATCGCCCGTGCGTCCGCAACCGGTCCGTCCAGTACCGATGCGTCCCGTACTGGGCAGCGCGCTGCTCGTTGAGATCGCGGAGGATTCTCTCGCGCAGTTCGGGGGTGACCTCCTTTTCCGGGTACCGATCCCGGTGGCGGTCGAAATGGTCATATATCTCCGCATCAGTGAAACGCATGCCTTCCCTGTCCCACATGGCATCGCTCGCCTTCGTCGGTACGAGCGGGCCGTGCTGCTGCGCACTCAACTCTACCAGGTCCCCGATCTCATGGAATTTCCCGTCTTCACCCGCCGTGAGGATGCGGATCGTCAGCGGCCACCTCACGTCCGCAAAACCCGCCGCCGTGTGGAACGACACCCCTCGTATCGGTTTCACCGCACCCAAATCCAGCGTCAGGATCGAGGGCGTCTTTTCCTGCCAGCCCACGGTCGATAGCTGCGCCCAGAAATAACCCTCCGTATAGATCCCATCCGTCAGTTGCTCGGCGTCACCGGGGTCTGAGCAAAGCCCATAGTTCGGCCCCGGCTCCAACGTGTAGGTCGCCCCCAGCGCGATGTTCTCGCTCGGACGGTCTGTCGGAATTGTCCCGGGTGCACTCGGCGCCACCGCTGTGTCCTGAGCCCACACCAACGCCGTCATCAACAACGCTACCGCTGCCAAAGTCCTTTTCATCCGTGGCACTCGCTACCTTTACAGCTACTTAAAATCTGGCGGGAACGTGTGGGAATCGAACCCACCCAGCGCAACTCTCGCTACGCCGCAACGGATTTGAAGTCCGCGGCAGCCACCAGGCACGCATCCGCTCCCGCAAAGTTTTCGTTTGGGTACGCAAAAATATAGAATGACATCCCAATAGCACCAACGGGACCCACGGTGTTACTTTGTCCGCGCTGCTTCGGCCCGCGCCTTGCGCTCGGCCCGCTCAACCGCCTTGCGCTCGGCCACCTCGGCTTCTGTCGGCAAGCGTCGCGCAGGCATTTCTGGATACTCAAGCGGCAACTCCCAACGCAGAGTTCGCAAGGGGACGTCGCCCAAGTTTTCAATCTGTAACTCGAGATATTCGTCGTCGGGCCCGACAATAGGCTTCTTGTTGTCGCCTTTGCGATTGGGGAAGAAGACCCGGTAGTAGGTCTTGCCGTCGAGCACTTCCCCTTCGGGCCGGTCGCTCTCGTATGGATAGAAATTAAACGTCCCGCTGGGCTGGAAGCGCACACCTTGCTGATTGACCAAGAACGTGCGCGCACCAATATCGGCAATATAGGGCTTGAGCTGAGACTCTCCGCTCGACAGATAAACGGTAAAGACCAAACGACTGTAGAGCGTCAAGCCCCAACGGTCATCATACCGGTCGCGCAGGATGGGAAACTTGGGATCGTAGATGGCATCGACGACCCGGCGTATGTATTCGGCCCTCCAGATGTCGAAGGCGCGTTTTTGCAGGGGATTGCGCGCATCAAAGGACGGATTTACGTAGATAAGATACTGAAAGTAAAGGCTGTTGATGTCCGTGCCGTCTTCGGCCGGATAGGTGCCATCAACGTAGGAGTAGAGTAGCTGCTTGATGCGAAATTCGAGCTGCTCCTGCCCCAAGTCCTCGCGCTCAGCCCGCGCATAGGCGTGGGCAATTTCGTAGGCGAAGGTATGCAAGGCTACCTGCACCAAGACGCCGTCGGCACCCCGATGGCTTCTGTTTACGGTGCGCCATACTTCCTGCCCGACGCGCGCGAAGGGGCCTTCCGAAAGTTCTAGGGCGCAGCCAATGCCCGCCGCACATATCCAGCAAAGAAGCAAGACCCTGGTTGGCATGAATTACCTCCGTCGAGGAAGGAGGATGCCCAGCGTCGCGCTATTCCTTGACGACCCAGAGCTTGACCGCTGTTGCTACCTCCGGATGGAGGCGCACTTCGACATTGTAAACACCCAATTCGCGGATGGGGTCTTCGAGGTGGATGGCGCGGCGATCTATCTCGTAGCCCTTTTCATCGAGCAATTCGGCGATATGCTGGGCGGTTACCGAACCGAAGAGGCGATCCTCCTCGCCGACCTTGACCTGCGCGGTGAGCGACTCCGCTTCTAGCTTCTTGGCGAGGATCTCAGCGGCGCGGCGGTCGCGCTCGGCTAAGGTCTCTTGCTGTTTGCGCCTAGACTCAAATTGAGCCATGTTGGCGGCGCTGGCGATCAAGGCCTCATTGCGAGGAATCAGGAAGTTGCGACCATACCCGTTCTTTACCTCCACGACCTCACCAGCCGAACCCAAAGATTCAATGTCCTTTAATAGAATTACTTTCACGACTTGTCCTCCACTTCGTAGAAAACGGCGATGTTGTTTGGCCTTACGCTTCTTCCTCTGTGGGGGCTGGGCGCAGCCGGCGCCAATCGAACCACGTATCCAAAAGCCCCAAGCCCGCCAAGAGCAGAAACGCCAAGCCCGCGACAAAGAAAAGCCCTACGTAAAATAACAACTCGACCAAAGGCGGTACCCGTTGGCGCAGGGCGAAAAAGCGCAAGACGGCCAAGCCTTGCACTGCATAGATAATCCCCATCAACACGATCAAATTGAGGCCCAAATTGGCCAACAATCCGTCGCTCAAAAGACTTAGACCCAAGGCCGCGATCAATACCCAGATCAACTCTTCCCAAGGCCGCCACAAAGTTAGCGGCAGGGGAGCAGGCAGCGACAGCCCCAGCCGCAAGGCCAAGCCTTGGCTCAACCGATACGCCACGACAAAAATCAAAAGCAGGGTCGCCATCTCGATGGCTGGCTGCACTCGCAGGACCGCGTCGATCATCGCGCTTAGCGTCTGGCTGCTTCCCTCTACAGCCATCCCCAAGGCTTGGAACTGCTCCAAGATGGCGGCGGCGTGCTCTTGGCGATGTGCGCCATCGCGCGCCTGAATTAACTGCCAGAAACACAAACCGGCCGGCGGCGTGCAGGCCATGGCCATGACACGACCATAGGTCTGCTGACGCTCTATTTGCAAAACAGCGAGCAACCCCATAATGGGCACTAGCCCTAACATGGCACCTAGCAGCATGACGGAGCCCAAGCAAAGCAGGCCGATCAAGGGCAGGGCACCGCGCGAGCCGTAGCGCAAACTGGCCAAAAGCGAAACGACCGCCAGCGCTATGCCCAGCAGAATCAGCATCGGCTGCCGACGCTAAGAGTCGTCGGACTCTTGGACTACGGCCTCTTCGGGTGCCTCCTCTGCCACCTCACTAGGCTCATTATTCTCAGGGGCAGTATCGCGGCGGCTGTCGTCGCGGTCCCTTGTTGGGCCGCGGGAGTCCCGATGTGGGCCGCCTCGGTCCCTCGGGCCGCGGGTCGGTCGGGCAAAAGCTTCTTCGAGGAAATTGTCGGCGGCTAGCTGGGGCACGTGGATAAACTCGCCTTCGACCGCGGTGATGAGATAGCGCAGCACCGCTTCGTCGAGCTTGAGCGTCTGTTCTAGCCCTTCGATCGCCGTCGGCTCGGCGGAAAACTGATAGAGCACGTAGTAGCCTTGATGCCGATTCTTCAGGCTAGACGAGGTATAGGCCAGACGCCGCAGACCCCAATTGTC
>JAPPEG010000156.1 GCA_028875345.1 Gemmatimonadota bacterium | reverse complement strand
TCCCAGACATCGGCCTTGTCCAAGCTGAGCACCATGCGGTCCTCCTCGAACCACAGCACGGCACCCAAATCGCCGTTGCCGAGGATAAATCCCTCGAAATAGGTAAAGGGCACCGCGTCGTAGCGCAGATCGTGGCGGGCGACCCGATCGCGGATATCCACGATATTGTCTTTCACGACTCCTCCGCTGCCCTCCGGCGTGTGGCCTGTCGGCGCGCTTCGCCCTCTGCCGTGAGTTTGCCCTCCCCATCGTAGTAGCCGTCTTCGTGTCCGGTGACTAGAGGCCCGTACAAATCGGGCCGGCGTGCTACAAAGCGCGACCGTCCTTGATTTTTGTCCCGTTGCGGCAAGTGGACGTATTGCACGCTGATGCATTCGGTTTCGTATTTCTCCAAGTGCAATTCCCCGCTTGGACTGATGATTACCGCGCTCCAAGTGTTGGCAATGACAATCCAGCACTGGTTGTCCCGAGCCCGCCAGCGCATTTTCTCAGTGTTCTCCGGCCCGCCGCTGCCGTCCATGGGAATGAAAATGACCTGAGCCCCTTGGACCCCCAACACCGCGCAATTATCCACGGTGCGGTCGCTACACAACAGAAAGCCCAACCGGCCCAAGGGCGTGTCGAACGGCTGCAGCGCGCGTCCTGGCGTGATGGCATACTCTCCCGCGGTGGTAATTTTGCGGTAATGGGCGATTACCTCGCCTTGCGGATCGAGCATGACACAGGCGTTGAACAGGGTCTGGTCTTCCCGTTCCAGCAAGCCGAATATCAGATAAATCCCCAATTCTCTGCACAACGCGCCCGCCCGCTGGATATAGGATCCATCCGGCACGGTCTGGGCAATTTCCAACATATCCGCCAATTGGGATGTGGGGTCTGCGTTAAACACATAACCATCCAGCACCGACTCGGGCGCGACAATCACTTGGGCGCGACGCCTGGCCGCCTCCCGGACATAGGCCTCCAGCCGTTGGAAATTATCCTCCAATTCCCAAGGGGCTGATTTCAAAGTGACAATTCCCACCAACATGCTCTGTCTCCTATCAGAGGGTAACGGCAAAGAGTTGGGCGCGCGCCATGCGAAATCGCAAATGGATCTTCCGGCCCTTCAGCGCCGACAGATCCGACTTGCCCCGCCAGCTCACCACGGCCGCCAACTCGTCCCCAGACATCCGGTCGCAGTCGGCAAAACTGAATCCCTCTAGGGCGGGGACCAGCGTCGCGCCCGTTCGATTGGGCAAAGTGCCATCGACGATTTCCACTTCGACAAAGGCACCCGGCAACAACGTCTTGAAGTTGAGCTTGAGCTGCTGGCCGGCGCATAGCTGTTCGCTCAGCGCAAATTCCGCCCAATCGTCCGCTTCCCAGGCCACCAGCCGATCGCGCTTCCACGTGGCCCAGATGTACTCGTGCGGATGGTCGGAAGAGCGGTTGTGCGGGTGCGGACAGGCCAGAGTCAGCACGCCCCAGTGGTCTTGGTCCAGCTCCACCAGTTCCGGCGTCGGGTAGAGGCTGCCGTAGCGCTCGCTCACCGGAATAATCGGCTTGCGTTCCGGTCGGTACCAGAGCTGACCGTCGTGGCTGGTGGCCAAGTACACATCGACCAGATCGCTGGCTCGGCGGTAGGGACTGAAGAACATGAGGTGCTGGCCGTGCGGATGGCGACAATAGCCCGGCGCATAGATGTCCCAATCGGGCGGATCGTCTGGCTCAGCCGTGAGCACCATGAGGTGGTTATCCCACGGCCCGCGAAAATCATCGGCTTCGTAGCGCGACACCGCCCGGCGCCGCTCGCGACCGCTGCGCAAATAAATGACGTATTTGCCGCTATCGGCATCGTAGGTGAGAATATTCTGCGTATCGAGCAAAAAGGGCGGTGCCATGATCGGCTCGGGCAGGTGCGTCCAGCTATAGCCATCGGCCGACACCCCAGCGGTGACCACCACCTGCGAGGTTATATTGGCACCGATCTCACCAGCGTCGCCAGCCGCCTCGCGCTTGGCCTGCAATTCCATCACTTCCGCCCGGCTAGCTGGCCGGCCGTCCACCTCGAACTTGCCGGTAATGCCAATGGCCTTATAGCGCTCTTCGTCGCTGCCATTGGGATCGCGCATGACGTTCATGTACCCATAGGACGAACCCACTTGGTCGCAGACAAAGAGGATATTGTTATCCTTGGAACCATCGTATTCAACCCGCCCCAACTCGGGCCGCTCCCAGTGAAAGCCGTCGTCGCTCTCGGCGTAGCACCACAATCCGGGCACTTTGCCCGGCACGTGGCCGGCCTTCACCCACGGATCTTCGGGGTCGGCAAAGCAGCAGTACCACAGGCGATAGCGGTCGCCTTCCTTTATTAAACTCGGGTAGTGAATATTGCCGGCTTCCCAGCGCTTTTGGCGCGCCATGACCGGCTCAGAGCACTCGGCTTGCTGCACGGCCAAGCGGATGCCGGTGGGCAAATCCTGGGGGAAATACAGTCCTTCTTCGTCGTGGCTGACATAGCCGGGCCAGATCCCGTGCCAATCGAGCGCGGGTAGGGTTTTAACCTGTAACTCATCCATCTGTCTTTTCTCCTCATCCTCGTTAAACGCGAGAGCTGTCCCCGGTTCGATAGGCGTACAGACTCGTAGCATTGTCGGTGCGAAAGTGCAAACGGATCTCCCGGCCGACAAAAGGCGTTAGATCGCGCCGCTCCTGCCCCCACGTAACCTCGCAATCCGTCTCGTCTCCCCGTGCCAACCCATTGCACGAGTCAAAGTCAAACCCCTCCGGCACGGAGGCCTCCGCAATGACGCGCACCTGCAAGTGTCCAAATAAACAGGTGGCATTGACCCCGAGCCTAGGACCAACGACTTCGATGGGTTCAGTCATCAATTCGCCGCCCCCGATGCCGCAGCGCAGCGCCACAAAGCGATCCTTGCCCAGGGTCACTACCCCAATCGAACTGGTGGAATTGCCCTCAGTGCCGTGGGCCTGGGGACGGCCCGAATACCACATGTACAGCGTATCCCCCACAAGCGCGGGAGGATTAGCCGACAGAGAAGACCAAGCCCCGTCCCAAGTACCCGGCGAACCGACCGGCAAAAATTCCTCGCGGCGGCCCACCCGCTGCCAATGGTCCAGATGCCGCGCCGTAGCCAGTTGCACCGGGCCCAGTTCCGTGGCCGAGTGCAGCATGCCGATGAAACCAATGTACTGGTTGCCATAGACAAAAGGTGCCATCACGTATAGCTGATCCTTCGGATCGTCGAAATCGTCCGGTTTGATAATGGTCTTCAGGGGGGTCCAGTGGATAAAATCCTCACTACTGGACAGGGCAATGACGCGGCGGTACTGCTTCCACTCGAGCACAAAGTGGTCCATCAAAGTTTCATAACGACGCGAAGTAGCTAGGTAGCGCCGCTGCATGGGATCGTACACCAGCGCGCCGGCGTCGCCCGAGCGGGGCACATAATTGCGGTCGTCCAGCCGCCAGTGAATGCCGTCTGGCGAGAAGGCCGCGTACATGCCGTGGTGGTCGCGGATTTTGTCGAAGAGCACTTTGCGCAGGGCATTGCGCGCTTGGCGGTCCATCGTGGGCGTTTCCTGCGGAGCGTCTGCGGTGGGACGCTGTTGGTACATACCCATCTTATACCGCTTCGACGGATCTTGCTCCTGCGGATCTTTGACCACGCCCCATGGATCTAGACCGTAGTGAACACCCGGCGGCGGATAGACGATATTGTTGGCACTGGACCCTTCGCAGGTCACAATCCCCAGTTCCGGCTTTTCCCACGCGATACCGTCCTTTGAGGTCGCATAACACATAAAGTGCCCTTGGCCGGTGCGCTCGTACAGGTCGTTGTTGCTCGAATAATACCACATCTTGAAGCAGTTTTCGTCGTCGTCGTAGAGTACCGAGCCCCACAGTTGCACGGCTTCCCCCTCCCAAGGCCGGTCGGGTTTTAATACCGGCTCCGTCCGCACGCGCTCGGGCCGCTGCACCTTGCGCACAAAACCGGGATGATCTTGTACTTCCACGTCGTCGAGAAATAGATGCAAACCAGGGTCGTAAAGATTATTGCCCTTCATAGTTCCTCTCCACAGATTGGCCGGTGATATAGGCTTTGGTGATATCGATGATGAGTTCCACGTCGTGGCGCGCCTCAGTGATCGGCGTATGGCACTCCACCCCCTCGGTGATACAGGCGTGAAAGTGGCGCAATTCCGCGGTGAAGGCGCTCTCCCAGGGAATGGCCGGCTCTTTGCGGTAGCTAGTGCCGTGCTCGTCAATGCCTTGGACAGTCAGGGTGGAGAGTACGCGGCGCGAAAAACCGGTCGGATAGGTGAGCAGCACGCGCTTGTCGTCGCCGTAGATTTCCAGCGTCTCGCGAAAATCCCACAGCTTTTCCAAGTCAACCCGACTGATGACACAGCGCGCACCATTGGCGTATTCAAGCACTGAGGTAATCGAGCGGTTGTTCTTCCAGATTTCCGTGCTAATCACGGCGCGGGGCGAGCCCACCATCGTGCGCAAGCTGTAGAGGTCGTGAATCAGGCCGTAGGTGATGCCGCAGATGGGTTCAGCTCGCTCGAAAAGATCGCCAAAAGCCTGGCGCAGTGTGTCCTTATAGGCGCGCTGGCGCTGGGCGGCGATCGCGGAACGCTGCGAACCAGCGTACTGCACGTTGAAATGGTCGAGGTGAAGATAATTGCTCGGGTGCAAGTGATTGATCTGGATAAAGCTGTAATCCAACCCCTCCACCTCTCGTTTGGCCAGCGCAAAGGCCGGGTCGTACGCCTTCATGTAGGCGGCCTGGCCCACGGTGCCAGCTTTGTGCATGGCCGCGATCATGGCGTCGGCTTCCTGCAAAGATGCGCAGATGGGCTTTTCGATCAGCACGTGCTTGCCAGCGGCAAAAGCAGCAATTGCCGCGTCGCTTTTGGGATCGGCATGACAGAGGAGCA
>JAPPEG010000137.1 GCA_028875345.1 Gemmatimonadota bacterium | reverse complement strand
ACCGCTGGCGGTGGGTGGCAGAGGATATTTTTCGCTTTGTCGCGCGGGAGATGACCGGGCCAGAGGGCGCTTTCTATTCCGCATTGGACGCCGAAACCGAGGCCGAAGAGGGCAAATACTACCTGTGGACTGCGAGAGATCTGGAGAACGTGTTGGGGCACGAGATAGAATTGTTCTGGAGCGTCTATGGGTCGGCCTCCATGCCCGAGGGCGGGGGAGGCGTCCTCTATGTGAAAACGCCGTCTGCCGAGGCTGAGCTACGGGACCGGATGGAGCCCTTGCGGCAGCGCTTGCTTGCGGCGCGAACCGAGCGGCTCTATCCCCTCCTCGACGACAAGGTGCTAGCCGCTTGGAACGGGATGATGATCGAAGCGTACGCGCGGGGTTTCGCAGTCTTGGGCGATCCCGCATATCGCCGGGCAGCCGAGCGAGCGGCCGATTTCGCTCTGGAGCACCTGCGGCGCGAGGACGGGGGGTTGTGGCGGGTCCATCGGCTGGGGATCTCGCGGCAGGAAGCGTATCTAGACGACTATGCGTTTTTGGCGCGCGGGCTGACGACATTGTACCGGGCCACCGGCGAGGCTCGGTGGTTACAGGCCGCACGCGAGCTGAGCACCGAGATGGTGGCCCGGTTTTGGGACCAAGAAGTCGGGGGATTTTTCTTTACGGAAACCAGCAACGCGCTCATCGTGCGCAGCAAATTCGCCCAAGACTCGGCCATGCCTTCGGGCAATGCAGTGGCTGCTCACGCGCTGTTAGACTTGGCCGAACTGACGGGCCAAGCGCACTATCGTAGCCGGGCGACGCAAATCCTCTCCGCTTTTGGCGGGGCCATGTGGGCACAGCCTGCGGCCTCGGTGCATTTGACCGCCGCAGTCGAGCGCCATCTGCAAGCATCGCTGTCTGCAGCCGCATTAGCGGACGCGCCAGCGGATTCACTGGTCTCCATGCGGGTCGAACTACCCGCGCAACAGCCCGTGGCGGGCGAGATTTTTGCCGTGGCCGTGCATCTAGACATCCGCCCAGGCTGGCACATCAACGCCAACCCGCCCTCGGGCGACTTGCTCATTCCCACCTCGCTGACGCTCAATGCGGATTGGCCGTTGGACTTTGCCCGCGTGCGCTATCCCACCGGCCGCTCGCAGGTCTTCCCGGCCCTAGCAGAGACGCTCTCGGTGTACGAGGATCGGGTCGCGCTGTGGGCAGATTTGTCGCTGCCCACAGCAGCGGCTGGGACGGCGGGCTATTTGCGCTTCTTGGTCCAGTATCAGGCATGTGACGAGGTTCGTTGTCTCCCGCCGGCGGAATTGAGCCAGAGCGTACAGGTCGCTGTCGCACCATGATCCACCCCGCAGACATCATCGGCTGCGGGGTGAGCGAGCCAGAAGCGGCCAAGCTCCTCGCCCAAATCGAAGCCCTCTCCGGCTCGCCGGAAGCGCGCTGGCGGGAGGCGGCCCGCTGCATTCTGCGGCCGGATCATCCCTTTGCGCTGCACCAGTTGCTCTATCGGGCAATCTACGGCAGCGCAGATGGCCCGGTGTTTTTTCCCGAACCAGCAGACATTGAGCACGCGCATATGACGGCGCTGCGGCGCGAACTTGGTCTGGATTCACACGCCGACCTCTTTGCGTGGTCGGTTGCAGAGCGAGAGGCGTTTTGGCAGCGGACGGTCACCCGCTTGAAAATCCGCTTCCGCAAGCCATACACGCAGCTTCTCGATCTGTCCCAAGGCGTCGAAGCGCCCAAGTGGTTTGTCGGGGCCGAGATGAATATCGCCGAGAGTTGCTTTCAGGCCCCCGCCGATCAGACGGCCATTGTCTTCCAGCGCGAGGGTGGCCAGCTTGAGCAGATGAGTTTCGGGGACTTAGAAGCCCTGTGCGACCGGGTCGCCGGTGGGTTGCGCACATTGGGATTTGCTCCCGGCGACCGGATTGCCGTGGCCATGCCGATGACGGCCGAGTCGGTGGCGATCTATCTGGGAATCATCAAGGCCGGTTGTGCGGTGGTGGCCATTGCCGACAGCTTCGCCGCTCCCCAGATCGCCGCCCGGCTGCAGATCGGGGAGGCCAAGGCCGTTTTTACCCAAGATGTAATTCTGCGCGGAGGGCGCGAGTTGCCGCTGTACCCGCGTTTGGTCGCCGCAGAGGCCCCGTTGGCGATTGTATTGCCGGGGCGCGTGGAAGGGTTGACAGAGGCGCTGCGCCTCGGAGATTTGCGCTGGGACGACTTCTTGCAAGCCGACGCTATATCGGCGACCGTGATCTGCCATCCCGACGAGACGACCAATGTCCTGTTTTCATCGGGGACTACCGGCGACCCCAAGGCCCTGCCCTGGACCCATGTCAACCCGATCAAGTGCGGCGCAGACGCGCATTATCACCAAGATGTCCACCCAGGCGATGTGGTCGCTTGGCCGACCAATCTAGGCTGGATGATGGGGCCGTGGCTGATCTACGCGGCCTTTTTGAACCGGGCGACCATGGCCCTCTACTATGGCAAGGCGACGGAGCGAGACTTTGGGGAGTTTGTGCAAGCGGCTGGCATTACCATGCTCGGCATCATTCCGAGCATGGTGCGCACTTGGCGCAGCACGGCCTGCATGAAGGGAATCGACTTTTCGGCGATTCGGGCTTTCAGTACCACCGGGGAGTGCTCCAACGCCGAGGACATGCACTATCTGATGGCGCTGGCGGGGTATCGGCCCGTACTCGAATACTGCGGCGGCACCGAACTGGCAGGCGGCTATTTGCTCAGTACGCTAGTCGAGCCAGTCGCACCCGCGACCTTTAATTCGGCAGCGCTGGGAACGGACTTGGCGATTTTGGACGAGGACGGACAGGAGTGCGAAAGCGGCGAAGTCTTTCTGGTGCCGCCAGCCATTGGCATGTCAACTCGGGTGCTCAACCGCGACCACCGCGAAGTGTACTACGCGGGCGTACCCGAGCGGGATGGAGTGCCCCTGCGCCGCCACGGCGACCAAGTCGAGCGACTGGCTCCGGGCATCTACCGGGTCCACGGCCGGGTCGACGACGTGATGAACCTAGGTGGAATTATGGTGAGTTCCGCGGAGATCGAGCGAGCCTTGAATGCGATGCCGGGCGTGGTCGAAACCGCGGCGATTGCAGTGCCGCCACCGGGGGGTGGGCCGAGCCTATTAGTGATTTTCGCGGTGCTGGAGGCCGCCAGCGACCACTTGCAAGCCTGTCCTGAGCAAAGCCGAAGGGACGCGATGCAGCAGACGATCCGCCGGGAACTCAACCCACTCTTCAAGATTCACGAAGTAGTAGTAGTGGAATCGCTGCCGCGGACCGCGTCGAACAAGGTGATGCGGCGGGTTTTGCGGGAGCGCTACGGAAGAAAACCGCGCTAATAGCGACGCGCAGGCTCGTAGAACTGAGCGAAAGGAGCATCCGATGCGATATGGTTATTTGTTCGTTTTGCTGCTGCTGGTGGCAATCTATCCGGCTGAAGCTGGCCGCTACGACGATCCGCGCTTTCTCACCAGCCACCTCGTCTCCGGTGGGGTGGCCAAAGACGGCATTCCGGCCCTGACAAACCCCACTTTTGTGGCACCGAACGAAGTAAACTACGTACAGGAAAACGACGTGGTCATGGGGATAGTCATCAACGGCGAACCGCGAGCGTACCCGCACAACATTGGTTGGTGGAACGAGATCATCAACGATCGCGTCGGCGATCAATCGGTCGTAGTGTCCCTGTGTCCGCTTACAGGCACTGGCCAAGTCTTCAACGCCACCGATAGCGATGGCTCGCAAATTGAGTTCGGGGTCTCCGGGCTGTTGATCAACAGCAACTTGGTCATGTACGACCGGCGCGATGGCGAAACGCTCTACCCGCAGATGATCTACACGGCCATCAACGGTGCTCGGGCCGGCGACCGCCTAGAACTGATGCCTGTGGTGGAGACAACGTGGGCGCTGTGGCAGCGGATGTACCCAAGCACCACCGTGGTACAAGCCACTACTGGCTGGGAGTACTACAACTCGCGACCAGCTTACAACGAAAATCAATATACCTTCTATCCCTACGGCGATTACCGCACCAGCCATGAGTACCTGATTTTCCCACCCACGACCAACGGCGGCGCATTCGACCATCGCTTTGAGACCAAGGACCTAGTGTTGGGGTTGTGCCGCAACGACCAGACCAAGGCATACCCCTTTGCGCTAATGCCCGACGGCGTGGTGATCAACGATCTCGTTGGCAGCGACCCCGTAGTCGTCCTATTTGACTACTCATCGCGCACGGCCTTAGCCTATTTCAGCCAACTCGACGAAACGCCGTTGAGCTTTTACGGAGTAGAGTCCGAGGGGCCGCTGCCGGTGGAATTCATGGATGCGGAGACGGGTTCGCGCTGGAACATGCTCGGCGAATCCGTCGCAGGGCCGCTCGCGGGGCGGCGGTTAGCGCAAGTCCCCGCCTACAATGCCATGTGGTTTGCCTGGACCGCCTACTGGCCCGATACGGAGGTCTGGCAGCCGGGTGAGGGAATTCTCAGCCAAGAGGATATCGAGCAGATCGAGCAAGCCGCAACGGCCGTCGAAACCTTTGACGCCGCGCCTGCGGGCTTTGTCCTGCGGCAAAATTTTCCCAACCCGTTCAACGCGCAGACGCTGATCCAGTACGAACTTCCAGCAGTCGGGTCAGTGCGGCTCAGCGTGTTCAACGCGGCCGGGCAGCGAGTGCGCTTGCTGGTAGAAGATCACCAGGCGGCTGGGCTATACTTGCAGCCTTGGGACGGACGCGACGACGCCGGTCAGCCGGTGGCCAGCGGCGCGTACCTATACCGGCTGGAAGCACCAGCGGCCGGGTTTGTCCAAACGCGGGGCATGGTCTTGGTGCGCTGATCTGCCCAACCAAACTTAGGGAGAGATTACATGAGCAATTTTCTCAGTCGCTATTTGAACTGGTTGCACCTGCGGTGGCCAGCCGGCGTGGTGGAGAAGTTGCCGCGGGTGGATG
>JAPPEG010000346.1 GCA_028875345.1 Gemmatimonadota bacterium | reverse complement strand
GTAGTGTCGGACGGCGAACACATCGCAGGCGATCAACAGCGGCAGCAACAGGGCCGCCGCATCCGCCACCGAAACCGTCAGTGCCAAAAGCGGGGTGGCCAAAATGCCGATCCCACCGCCAAAACCAGCCTTGGCCACCCCCATTAATAACACTGCCCCCACCGCGCAGACCCAGAAGGCAGCCGGGTAGGTTGGCAGCACTACTCGCCTTCTACGTGGGTTACTTCGATATCTAGGTCTTCGCGATTGCGCACGTGATCGACTTGGCCGTCCTTGACCCACACCACGCGGTCGGAGACGCTGAGCATCTTGTGGTCGTGGGTCGCTGAGATGACGGTCACACCGGAATTCTCGTTCATCTCTTTGAGCAATTCGATGATTTCGGTGCCCGTGCGCAGGTCTAGATTCCCCGTCGGCTCGTCGGCGAGAACGACGGCTGGGTCGTTGGCCAAAGCGCGGGCGACAGCCACGCGCTGCTGCTGGCCACCTGAAAGCTCGTTGGGCTTGTGCGAGTGCCGTTCGCCAAGGCCCACCTTGCCCAAAAGCTCCATGCCCTTGTCGCGGGCCTCGTCACTGGTCAGGCCGGCGAAAACCATCGGCAAGGTGACGTTTTCGAGCGCGGTCATCACCGGGATCAAGTTGAACGACTGGAAGATGTAACCGATCTTGCGGCAGCGCAGCCAAGCTAGCTCATACGCGTCGAGCTGGGCGACGTCCACCTCGTCGATGTACACCTTGCCCTCCGAGGGCTTGTCGAGGCCGCCGACCATGTTGAAGAAGGTGCTCTTGCCCGAGCCCGAAGGCCCCATGATCGACAGGTACTCGCCGGTGTAGATCTCCATGTCCACCCCGCGCAGGGCGTGAACTTCAATCTCGCCCATCAAGTAAATTTTCTTTACCTGCTGGGTCCGTACTACAGTGCGTTTTTCCACTTCTTCTTGGACAGCGACCTCGCCCGGAGCGGTTTCGGTCATTTCAGATCTCCTCTTAAGGAATCAAGTGTCGGAACGCATGGCCTCGACCGGCTCCATCTTGGCCGCGCGGTACGCCGGCAACATGGCACCGACCAGCGAAAGCAGAGTCCCCACCACCAAGGCGTATCCAGCCGATTCGGCGATGCCGGTCAGTGGGAAATAGGTGAACGTGTAACCGCCGTAATCGAGCAGAGCCAAGCCCAGTGTCAGCGCAAAGCCAATGAGAATCCCCGCCGAAGTCCCCGCCAACCCCTGAAAGGTCGATTCGAGCAGGAAGAGCTTGACGATAAAGGTGTCCAAGGCCCCGAGGCACTTCATAGTGCCGATCTCGCGGAATCGCTCGGTCACCGACATCAACATGGCGTTGGCAATACCAACCACGCAGACCAACAGCGAGAGACTGATGAGCCAAGTCTGCTTGGATTGCTCTTCCTCTATGCGGGCCTTGGCCTCTGCAGAAGCGTCGCCAGCCTCGGTGACGCCGGTCTCAATGCCGTTTTTTTGCAACAGCAAGTTGATCTCGCTTTTGTCCGCGTTCCGCAGGCTGCTGATGATTTCGTTGTTACTCCACACCGACATTAAAAAGGCTATGGCCAAAATCACGCCGCTAGTGGTGATCAGCGAGCGGCCAAAGCGAATTTTCAGGCTGCGAAAACTAATTTCGACTGCTTTACTCATCGGCAGTACGATCTCCCGACCGCCTGCCAAACGCCTCTCAGACATGGTTATTCTCCCAGCGTATGCTCGCGTTCACAATACGTAAATAAAAGTAAAAAATCAACACTACCCCACTCAACTGCCCGTCCTAATCTCCACGAGGGGTAGAGGCGCGGAGTCGTGTGCGCCGCGATCGGCAACCATCTCGGCAAAAGCGACCGGCACCATGCTAACGCGCAAATCCCGTGCGCCCCGCGACTGCACCGGCTGCTCCAAGAACGACGCCATGGCGCTCGGAGTGAACACGAGGTGATCAATGGCAAAGTCGTTCACTAATGCCTCCAGTTCGCCAACGTGGCCGACCACCGGGCGACCAGCCAGCGGACAGCCCCGCTGTTGGGAGCCATCTCCCACCACGCCGATCAGATCGCAGTGGACCATACCCGTGCGCTCTAACTGCTCGACGAAATGCACGGCAACCGCATCAGTTCCCACCAACAGGGTGCGCAACTGACCCTCGCGGCCGCGCTGGTACAGGAACCAACGCGCGGCCAGGCGCCAACCGGCGATTAACAGCAAGTTGCAAAACCAAGCCGCGACCACAGCCAGCCGCGAGAAGTTGTAAGCCTTAAAGAAGAATACCAGCATTACAATGCAGGCAAACCCCAGCGTCACCCCCACTACCGACCACGCCACCGAGTAGCGGCGGCGGTCGTACAGGCCCGACGCGTAAAACGCCAACAGCCAGACCAAAGTTGAAGCGCCGTACACCGCAGCCCATTGCAAATCCGAATACGGAGGCGGCACCAGCCAGCGCGTCGGCTGGACGTCGAGGCCGAAGAGATTGCCGACTTGCTCGATGCGGTAGATAAAAGGCACCAACTCTTGGTGGTAGCGCACCGCTAATCCCAGTTTTAAGCCACAGAGCACTAAGCCAGCGTCGATCAGTGGCATGGCCAAGGCGCGACCCGCCCGGGCGAGGAGGCGGAACGTTCCGTACAGGGCAATGCCCACCTGCAAAAGCCACAGTGGGAAGAAGCGAAAGCGCCGCGCCATGTGCTTGTTGACAAAAATCGACATGGCACGACTCTTGCGATAGAGAATTCGCAGAGGCACCCCCCGGCCACTCTCGCCGCGAAAGTGAATGATCGAAGTCGTCGGCACGTAGTAACTTTTCCAGCCGGCTTGGTGGAAGCGATAGCACCAGTCGATGTCCTCGCCGTACATGAAGTAGTCCTCGTCGAGCAGGCCGACTTGGTCCATGGCCGCCTTGCGCACCATCATGCAGGATCCAGATAGCACCTCGACTTCGGCCGTCTGCTCGGGGTCGAGATACGTCATGTGGTAGTGGGCGATGAGCGGGTGCTTGGGAAAGAAGCGGCTCAGGCCCGACATCTTGCAGAAGGCAGCCAACGGCGTAGGAAAGCCGCGACGGCTATCAAGCTGCAAGGTGCCGTTTGGGTCGAGGATTTTGCACCCGCAGGCTCCGGCTTCCGGGTGCTCGTCCAAGAACTCTACCATCGTGCGCAATGCATCCTGGCGCACAATGGTATCGGTATTGATCAGCAGCACGTATTCTCCGGTTACCTGCCGCAGAGCCACGTTGTTGCCAGCCGCGAAACCCACATTGGCCTCATTACAGATGAGCTTCACTTGCGGGAACTCCTCGGCTACCATGTCGGCGCTGCCATCTACCGAGGCATTGTCAACGACGAATATCTCCACCGCTAGCCCTTCGGCTGCTGCGAGCACAGAATTCAGGGCCTGGCGGGTCAGGTCGCGGGTATTGTAGTTGAGGAAGACGATGCTCAGTCGCACGATTTAGTACCTCGGTGGCGACCCATGAGCTTGTAGCCGCTGAAGTAGAGGATTTGTTTGGCAAAGAGCAGATGCTCGCGCAGGTCCAGCTTGCTGGCGCTGAATTGGCGGTTGCGAAAGACAAAAGGCACGGAACGATGCTGCTGATAGCGGCCCTTGACCAAAATTTCGAGCAGAATTTTGTAACCCGAAGACGTGAGTACTAGGTCTTGTATCACTTGGCGGTGCAGACAGAAATAACCCGACAGCGGGTCCTCGACCCCGGTCAGTAGGCGGGCCGCGCCCACGCCGATTCGCGAAATCAGCTTGCGGTGCCATGCCCACCGTTCGACTCGACTGGTTTCCCCAAAGCGGCTGCCTATGGCAATATCGCATTCGCGCAGGCTGTGGACGAGCTCGGGTAGGATCGCCGGGTCGTGACTCAAGTCGGCGTCTATCACTCCGAGGTATGGCCGCGTTGACTGCGCAAAACCCGTCATCACCGCTGACCCCAAACCGAGCTTGCCCGGCCGATGTATCACCTGCATGGGATAGTGGGCCTTCAGCGACTCGGCCACTTCGCCGGTGCCGTCGGGCGAGTTGTCATCTACCACGATGAGCTCCAAGTCGATATCTGGCTCTTGGCCGACGATCGCGAAGATTTCTTCCGCCAAAAGCGGCAGATTTTCCCGCTCGTTGTACGTGGGCGTTATCAGTGAAATCTGCACGGGGTCCATGGGAGCACGCTAGCGGGAGAATTGGGGAAAATCGCGGCGAAAATGCGGGTCTGCAGCGAGGCATTGCAGCCCCTCGGCAAAGCTCATGGGCCGGTAGCCGAGCGTGGCTTCCAGCGCGTCGGTGCTCAAACCGGAGCGCAGGGGACGCTTAGCTGGTAGCGCGACCGCGCAGGTCGGCACAGGTTCGATCAACGCGCCGTCACTGCCAAAGAAACGGGCTATCTCCCGCGCCATCTCCCAGCGCGTCATAAAGGTCGCGCCGCCTATATGCAACAAGCCCCGCGCCTCTTGGCCGCACAGGGCCACCAAGGCGCGAGCCAAATCGCGGATATAAGTTGGATTTCCCCACTGATCGGCAAAGACCCGCAGAGGTTGGCCGCTAGACAGCCCCCGCAACACCCAAGTGAGAAAGTTGGATCCGGCCTGCGGAACATAGCCGTACAACCACAGGGTCCGCACGACTAGCACCCGCTCCATTTTCTTTAATATACCCTCGCTTTCGAGCTTGAGTTGTCCGTAGCAAGACAGCGGATGGGTCGCGTCCCCTTCGCCGTAGGGGCCGCGCTTGCCGTCGAAAACGTAGTCCGTGGAGATATGGACCAAGCCAGTGCCGGTTGTATCGCAGGCTGCGGCCAAGTTCTCGGGAATATCGACGTTAGCTTGCCGCGCAGCCTGCGCGTCTTTTTCGCAGCCATCGACATCGGTCATAGCCGCGGCGTTGATCACCCAGTCTGGAGCCAGTTCGGCGACGAGTGCGGCCACAGCTTTGCGGTTGGCTAGATCGACTTGGCGATAGGGAATGCCCTCGGCAGTGGGCCGGCGGCCACAGCCCATCCACTCGGCTTCCCCTGCCAAGGAGAACAAAGTACGGCCCAAAAAGCCAGTAGCACCTGTCACCAAAATTCTCATAGCGGCGGGCCATACAGCAGCAAGGCCCGTGCCCACGCGCTATGCGCTCGGCCGGATACCTGCGCCAAAGGTGGCTCGGCGGCCAAGGCGACCACCCGCTCGGCGCGACCCTGTCGCCCGTAGAACTGGAGAGCGAGAGCTTTGCCGTGGTGCGATAGCGGATCGAGGGCAGCGGGACGATCATACGATTGCTCCATAAAGCGCGTAACCTGCTCAGCAGCCGTGGCAAACCGCGCCTCTCCACTCCACTGGCCCAACTCCCACAGAGCCAATGCCGCCAAGGCTTGATCGGCGAGCAGGCCCGCGCTGCCTTCGGCTTCTGAGTCGCAGACGTGCTGCACCCGGCCGCGGCCGTCGATACAGCGATTGACAAGCGCGTCGCCGGCTTGCAGAGCCACCTGAGCGGCGCGGTCGTCCCCTAGCGTGGTGGCTGCGGCCAAATAAGCCCGTATCAAGGCCGCTTGGCGGTCGGCGTAGAGCGCGGGATCGGTCCACCAAGTGTCGGCCATGACTTGGCGACCGCGGAACACACCCTCGGCTTTGTCAAAGAGTGTACCCTCGACAAAGCCGAGCAACGCTCTGGCCGACTCGGCGTAGCGGGACTGGCCAGCCTCCAGCAACAGGTGCAGCATGGCCGCCTGATCGAGCGCTTCTCGCTCGCCTGCAGGTGCGCTCCAATCCGGCGCATACGAGTACGCGAGAAAACCACCGCTGTCGCCAAGCGGCGAGGCAAGAACTGCATCCAAACTGGCCAAGGCCATCTGCCGCGCCAGTGCTGCGCCTCGTGCCTCGGCATAGGTGAGCAGGAAGCGCAACGTCGAAGTTTCGAGAAACTTGGTCGGGCCACCGAAGCCGCCGTGGGTCGAGTCAAAGGCAGCCGCGCACGCGCGGTAAACAGCATCTATTGCAACGGGTTTCTCAACCTTTGGACGGGTGGCGCGCTGCACCTTGGCGACGAGTACCTCGCGCTTTTCCTCGTAGGCCGTGCACAACCGACGCAAATAAGGCTCGACATTGGCAGGCGGAATATCCACAGCCCGCGCGAAAACCCGCCCGTCCGGCAAGGCTATCACTAGGGCTGGCCAACCGCCGCTGTCGTAGCGCCGAGCAATGTCCGGCCGCTTGAATGGATCGACCTGCACGCTGACAAATCGCTCGGCGATCAGTTGGCGCAACGCCGGTGTCGGCGCGGGAAACAGGCCCTCGCATCCCGGGGCGGCCAAATACACCAATATGGGATTGTCTTCGCTTTGGGCGCGTGCGAACAAAGATTCGTCCCAAGTGCTCCAAGGCAGCTCGCCATCGGCCCACTGCCACTCGGCCAAGGCCGGCTGCTCGCTGCGGGCCGCTTCTTCTTGCGGTGGCTCCTCGGGGACGGCGCATCCAGCCAGCAGTAGCAGCGCCAGCAGCTTGGCCTTAAATTGACACATCTCTTTTATATTCAATGAGTTCGGAACATTTATAAAGGCCGCTTAATGTACGGCATGCCCCTGTGAGCGTCAAGCAGGTCCCAAGAGGCGGGCTTTTTGTCGCGGGTAGTTTGGCCTATGTTTTGCTCCTTACATCTAGAAACTATGAGGAGCAAGCCATGAATCCACTCGAAAAAGTCACCCTCGGCAGCAGCGGCCTGCGCGTCACCCGCCTCGGCTTGGGCTGCGCCTCCATCGGCGGCCTATACGGCGACATACCGGACGACCAAGCCGTCTCTGTCGTACACCGCGCCCTGTCTTTGGGACTAAACCTCTTAGATACCGCACCGCTGTACGGAGCGGGTAAAAGCGAACTCCGCCTCGGCAAGGCCCTCGTGGGCGTGCCGCGCGACAGCTATGTGCTCGCGTCCAAAGTGGGGCGCGTCTTGGTCCCAACCGAGCAAGACCAACAGGAGGGCATTTTCGATGGCCCGGCCTCGTATCAACCGGTATTCGACTTCAGCTACGACGGCGTCATGCGCTCCTTTGAAGACAGCCTCAAACGCCTAGGCGTAGATCGCATCGACATCCTCCACATTCACGACCCGGACAACCATTGGCAGGAAGCCATCGACGGTGCTTATCCTGCACTCGACAAGCTGCGCAGCGAAGGCGTCATCCACGCCGTCAGTGCGGGCATGAACCAATGGAAAATGCTGGCCCGCTTTGCCCGCGAGGGCGATTTCGACTGCTTCCTCCTCGCCGGGCGCTACAGCTTGCTCGACCAAGGTGCGCTCGGCGAACTCTTGCCGCTGTGCGTGGAAAAAAACATCGGCATCATGGCTGGCGGCACATACAACAGCGGCATCTTAGCCAAAGGCGCGCGCCCGGGCGCGACGTACAACTACCGGGAAGCTCCGCCCGAAATCGCGGCTAGGGCCAAGTCGCTAGAAGCCGTGGCCGCTCGCCACCATGTCAATCTCAAAGCAGCGGCCTCGCAATTCGTCTTCGCCCATCCGGCCATCACCTGCATCATCCCCGGGACGCGGCAACCCGAGCGAGTGCAGGAGAATTTCGACTTGCTCACGCAGGAGATTCCCGCCTCGTTTTGGGCCGAACTCCGCGACGAGGGCCTAGTCCGCGACGACGCGCCGCTGCCGTGAGTTTGTGCATTGTTGGTTTCTAAAGCCGGAGAAAACGCAGCACAAACGTCGGCACCACCGGGTCGTGCCATACCACTTGGAAGCGGCTCTCGTACTCCTTGATGGCCGGATACAGGTATTGTCCAGTCTGGGGAAAACCGAGGCTTTCCAACACCACGTAATCTACCTTTTCGCGCTCCATGTGGGCCAGCACTTTTGCCGGCTCGTCAAAGGGGAAGCCGACGCAGCGCCAGCCCGAGACGATGTACATCCAGTACCCCTTGCGGCACAGTACGATGGCGTCTTCCGGCGCGTTGGCTTTGAGCCATTGACCGGCTTGGTAGTAGCGGAGCCAAGGCGAGGGATAGTCAGCGGCCGCGTAATCGGCTAGGCGTTTGACACCGCCAATCTGGCCGATGACGCATACCAGAAAACAGCCCCATACCACGAACCTGCCCACCTGGCCCCCGGCCAGTCTGTCGCGAATTTGCAAAACGGCCCAGACTCCCAACAAGACGAGCACCGGCACGATAGGCACTAGAAAGCGGTCTCCCGGCCAAGGCCAAAGCAACACGATCCCCATGAAGAAGGCTGCGTAGAGTAGGAGCAGCAGGTGTTCGCCGCGCTTGATGCAGAGTACTGTCACCGCAACAGCGAGCGCGATTAGCAACAAAGGCGCGGGGTGGAAAATCGTCTCAGTGTCGTTAAAAAAAGGCACTAGCGTATTGGGCAATTCCCCCGTCAGATAGCGATGTGCATGGCCGATAAAGCGCTCGACGAAGCCACCTACGTCGAGCAGGCCTCGCTCTGGGTGGTAGGGATTGACCATGAAGAGCTGCTTGATATAGACGCTGCCGCCCCCAACTGCTTGGTTGCGCAATGTCCACGGCAGCCAACAGACAAACGCCGCGCCGCCAAAGAACAAACAGCGCCGAAAATCGCGTCGGAGCAATAGATAGACCACCACAGCCGCTACGAGTGCGATCCCAACCGTGCGGATATAGTACGCCCAAATGGTGCAGGCGAATCCGCCGACGAGCCACCAGTTGCCCTTGAGGCCCTCGCGCCCGACGCCCCGTTCGACGAGCCACAGTGCCAAAAGTGAAAAGGTCAGATAGGGCACTTCGGACATGACTTGGTGTGCGTAGTGCAGCAGCAGCGGGCCGTAGTCTGCGCCGGTCGGCCCGTGCGTCAAATAGCTCTTGCCGAGCACGACGCTCAACACCACCACCGCTAGGCCGGGCAAAACGCCCACCCGCTCCTTGGCCAATTGGTAAAGAACCCCCATCCCCAATGCGAAGAGCACCAGTACCCAAGCCTTCATCGACACCCACTCGCCGGGAAAGGCCCACGCCAAAGGAGCCAGCAACAGGGGAAAGCCAAAAGGGTACTTGGTCGCTGGCTTGGAGTCGGGCGAGTTGATGTGCGAAAGCCCCTCGCCTTGAGCTAGACTGCGCGCCAGCGTGATGAACTCGGCGTTGTCGCCGCTGAGGGATAGTTTGGCATCAAAGGTCCATATCCCTAGGAGGAAGGTTGCCGCGATAATAAAGAAGGGGGCCTGTGGCGTTTCTAATAACCCGACTACGCGCCTGCCTAGATCCGCTTTGGGAACCTGAGACTCGGACTTTTGCGACGCAGCCTCTTTTTTTTTGCGGGGTGCTTTCATAGGTAAAAACTCACGAGCTATCTGACCTGAGCCCGATCTTAAAAGGTAGGAATAGCAAGTAAAATAAAACGAGCGCCACGCCGTCTAGAATTGGGATATACCACGGCCACGGGGCAAAGAAAAACGGCGATTGGGTAATGGGCGGCCGACTGAGAAACATGTAGTTGCTCCCCAGCGCCCAATTGACGCCGAACGCGACAATGGCCAAGAGATTGAGCAGCACAAAGACGCGGATGACGGACTTGGCCGTCGGTCGCATGCCGAGACCCCAAGTTGCGAACAGCGCTCCAGCGACGATGCCGCCGTGCGCGATGAAATATTGAAAGAAGCGATACGCTGGATAATCAACCAAGAGCGGCGGCGTGACGACGGCATTGGTTGCGCCGGCGAGTCCCCAGAAGTAAGCGATTTCATACGCCGTCTGCCAGCGGAAGATGAGTGCGGCAGCAACGGCGAAGACGGTAATGCTACAGACGTGCAACGGCAGGTACCACCGCACAAACTCGTACGCCCCAACCATCGCCACGCGGTGGCCCCAAGGCAGGATCTCGTTGAGCAGAAGCACGGCCGCGAACGCGCCGCAGATGGCTTGAGTCGCCTTTGCCGAATTGAGCCGCTTGACGACGATGGCCAAGAGGATCGGCAAGACTAGCGTCACGCCCATCGCAGCGATGTGGGAAAGGCCGAGAAACTCGAACTGACTGGACATGGTGTCTCATCGCTTGCACTCGAGCAGATTGCAAAACCGCTTTTCAGTACTTCTCATCGACAAAGTGCAACTTGCTGTGCGGCGGGCGCTGGTATTCGCCGTGCGGCGGGCGCGGCGGCAGCTTGATCTTTTTCGGCATCACGTCCTCGTAGGGCAGTTGGCTGAGAATGTGCGCAATGCAGTTGAGACGCGCTCGGCGCTTGTCGTCGGCCTCGACCGTGTACCAAGGTGCTTCGGGAATGTCCGTGTAGAAAAACGCCTCGTCTTTGGCCTTGGAGTATTCGACCCACATATCCCGCGACTTGAGATCTATCTCACTGAGCTTCCAGTGCTTGAGCGGATTCTGAGCGCGCTCTTGAAAGCGGCTTTCTTGCTCTTCCTCGCTCACCGAGAGCCAGTACTTGAGTACGATGATCCCCGAGCGCACTAGCATGCGCTCGAACTCCGGGCACGAGTGGAGGAATTCCCAATACTCCTCCTCGGTGCAAAAGCCCATCACCCGCTCGACGCCGCTGCGGTTGTACCAACTGCGGTCGAAGATCACAATCTCGCCCGCGGCCGGCAGGTGGGCTACGTAGCGCTGGAAGTACCACTGGGTGCGCTCGCGATCCGACGGCGTTCCCAAGGCCACCACGCGCGCGCCGCGCGGATTGAGCGGCTCGGTGATGCGCTTTATGGTCCCGCCTTTGCCGGCCGTGTCGCGTCCCTCAAAGACGATCACAACCCGCAACCCCTGGTCCTTGATCCAGTGCTGCAACGTGACCAATTCGTGGTGCAACTTGGTCAATTCGCGCTCGTAGTCCTTCCTCTTCATCTTTGCCGGTTTGGCAGTTTTCTTGGTTTTCATTCCCAATCTCCGTCGCTTGCAGTTCGCCGTTGAAAAAAACGTACACAAGGCCGCAACGCGAGAAAAATCGGCCCCGCTCCATCTTGCCCGACCCCGACCAGCCGCGTACTTTGTCGCGCACACTATATAACCGACAAGGACCTTTATGAGCCAATCACCCCGCCCCAACCTGCTCTACATCCACTCCGACCAACACAGCCCCTACGTCGCTGGCTGCTACGGCGATCCCTTAGTCGAGACCCCCCACCTCGATGCCCTTGCCGAGCGCGGCGTGGTGTTCGACAACACCTATTGCCCCTCGCCGATTTGCGTGCCCTCGCGGATGTCCATGCTCTCGGGCCGCTACCCCTGCGACAACCAAGTCTGGACCAACAGCCACATCCTCGACTCCGGCATCCCCACCTTCGCCCATGCCATGGGTGCCGGCGGCTACCACCCCGTTCTCATCGGCCGCATGCACTCGGTTGGGCCAGACCAACTGCACGGGTACGCGGAGCGACTCGTCGGCGATCACGGCCCCAACCAACCCGGAGGCAAGGGCGTCGATCACGGCCAACTCTCAGGCACGGCCGGGCCGGGCCGCATCAGTCTGCGCCTGTCCGGCCACGGCCAGAGCGCCTACCAAGTCCACGACGAAGACGTCACCGCCGCGACCGTTGACTACCTCAACCGCCTCGGCGTCGCTAAGCGTGCCGGCCAAGTAGCTGAGCCGTTTTCGCTCTCGGTCGGTTTCATGCTGCCGCACCAGCCCTTTGTCGCCCGCTTGCAAGACTATCGCTACTACTATGAAAACATCACCCCGCCGCAAACCCCCGAACCCTTCGGCGACCACCTACACCCTCACATCAAGCACTGGCGCCAAGCCTGCGAGATCGAAGAAGTCAGCGAGGAAGAGACCCGTCGCGCCCGCGCTGCCTATTGGGCGCTAGTCCATCGCATGGACGCGCTAATCGGCCAGATCATAGCCGCGCTGCGGGAAAACGACTTGGAGGAAAATACCCTCATCCTCTACACGTCGGACCACGGCGAGCAGGTCGGCGAACACGGGCTGTGGTGGAAGCAGACCTTTTACGAGGACTCGGTTAAGGTGCCGGCCATACTCGCTTGGCCCGGGCGCTTGCCCGCAGGCACTCGTTGCGACCGGGTGACTTCTTCGCTCGACCTCAACGCGACCATGCTCGACGCCTTGGACTGCCCAGCCCTGCCCAACTCGCGGGGCCGCAGCCTACTGCCCTTGCTCGCGGATCCCCAAAACACCAAGTGGGACGACGTCGCCTTCTCCGAGTTCTGCCAAGACGCGGCCGGGGCCGGCGGGCCCTTCCCTGAAGTGGGCATTTTTCAGCGCATGATTCGGCGCGGGCCGTGGAAGCTCAACTACTACCACGGCCAGCCCTGCCAGCTTTTTAACCTCCAAGCCGACCCGCGCGAGCGCTGCGACCTAGCGGCCAATCCGGCGCATCAAGAAACGCTGGCCGCGCTCAAAGCCGAAGTTCTAGACGGGTGGGACCCAGATTGGATCGCCGCGCGCATGGCCGCGCTCCGCGCCGACCGGTCCATCCTAGCCGCGTGGGGCCGCACCGTACAGCCCCCCGACCAGTGCCGCTGGAAACTCGATCCGGCCATGGATTACCTCGACCCAGAGCAACTCGACAACAGCCAGCGCAATACCAACAAATGACCAAACAGGGCGGCTGGTGCCAAGACTGTCGGCAGCCAGACGTAGGGCGCGTAAGTGGCGAACGTGCTAGGCGGTTCGTTGGTGAAGACGCGGAATTCCGTCGGCATGGAGAGGACCGCGATGACAATTGCCTCGGCCAGTAGCATCAACCCAAGCACATTCCAAGTCCATATCGCGTAGGACCCCACCTTGCCGCGCCAAACCAGCCAAGCCATGGCCGGCGCAGTCAAGCCAGCGAAGATGTCGAGATTGAGTCCCTCGTACGTCACCTGCACCGGCACTTGCCCGGCCTGGTACATTCCTCGTAAGAACAGGGCGACCGGCACGCGGAAAAACTGGAAGCCAATCAGCCCGACCGGACCGACCGCAGCTACCAGCACGGTCCCCACCCGCGAAAAGGCCGCACCGCCCGTTAGGATCATCAAGGCCGTGAAGAGGGATAGCGAAAAGCCGTGCAGTGCGCCCGAGCGCGCAGCTAGCCCGGTTGCCACCAACCAGAACATCGCTCCCATAGCCGCCCGCATCGTCCACAGGTCGGCAACCTGCCCTACCCGCTGGGCCGCGACGCGTACGGCCAGTACGGAGAGCGCCAAAACGCCCAAGACCGTGGCGAAAAAGAGCACGTCAATGCGGAGGGGAACCTTGTCGAGCGCTAGTTCCATATCGCTTGCTTATTCTTCGCCTCTTTCGCGCGCTTTCACCTCGTCCCAGATCTCGTCTAGGGCCGCTAGCGAGAGTGCGGCGACTTCCTCGTCCCGCGCCTGCACGATATCCTCTAGGGCGCGGAAGCGGCGCTCGAACTTGGTGACTGCACGTCTGAGGGCCTGTTCGGGATCTACTTTGAGGAATCGGCTGGCGTTGACCAACGAGAAGAGCAAGTCGCCAAACTCCTCCTCAACCGCCGCGGCCCCATCCGTCTCCCAAGCCTTGCGCACTTCGGCGAATTCCTCTTCGACTTTGTCGAGTGTGCCATCAACCTCATCCCAATCAAACCCCTGCTGTGCAACTCGCATTTGGATGCGATAGGCTCGCATCAGAGCGGGTAGGTGCTTGGGGATGCCCTCCAGCAACGAGGGCGCAGTTTCCCCTTGCTCTCGGCGCTCCTGCTTTTTGATCTGCTCCCAGCGGAGCAAGACTTCGTCGGCCTCGTCCGCACTCGTATCGCCAAAGACATGAGGGTGGCGGCGAATCAGCTTATCGACGATGGCTTGGCCGACCGCCTCGATGTCGAAGCGGCCCTCCTCGGCCGCGATCTGGGCGTGGAACACCACTTGCAGCAACACATCGCCCAGTTCCTTGCATAGCTCGGCGTCGTCTGCCGCGTCAATGGCTTCAAGGGCCTCGTACGTCTCCTCCAACAGGTAGGGCTTGAGCGTGGCATGCGTCTGCTGGCGGTCCCAGGGGCAGCCAGCGGGGCCGCGCAGACGCGCCATGATAGCAACTAATTCTGAGAAGGTGGAATCGTTTTGCATCGTCTTTCGCTTCCGCGATTTTAATTATGAGAGAAACAATAATAAGGAACTACTCACCACCGGCCCAAAAACCGCGTAGCACAGGGGCTATAGCCCATTTGTCATAAATTTACAACATATTATTTTATATATACTTATGCATTATTTAATATCCAGATGTAACCAAATTGAAACAAATCCTTGACGCGCCGTCGCGCCGTATTATATTGAATTAGAGGCGGTGATTAGGGTCTTCTGTATAACTCCCCTGAATACGCTCCCTTTGGCTATGGGAGCAGTCAGTTGGCCCTTTTAATTTGTTGCTCATTAAATAGCACGGAATCGCGCTTGGGTGCGCTCCGATTAGCTGATTGAGCCTTTTTGTAGGCTTTGATGAGGCAAAATATCGGTATGGGCAAAATCATCGCTATCGCCAATCAAAAAGGCGGGGTGGGCAAGACCACTACGGCTGTCAACCTTGCCGCCGGTCTAGCCATTTTCGGCTATCGAACCCTACTCATCGACTTAGATCCGCAGGCCAATGCCACTAGTAGTTGCGACGCCGAGCTCGGTAGCGACTATGCCTCGACCTACGAGGTCTTGATAGGCCAGCTCAGCGCCTCCTCGGCGACCTTTCCCACTTATATAAAGGACCTCTTCGTAGTGCCCGGGCACGTCCGCCTCGCAGGTGCCGAAGTGGAGATGGCCGCGATGGTTGGGCGCGACAAGCGGCTGGCCGAAGCTCTGGATCCGATAAAACGACAGTACGAATTTATACTCATTGATTGTCCGCCTTCCCTAGGCTTGCTGACAATCAACGCACTGAGCGCGGCCGATTCCGTGCTCATTCCGGTGCAGTGTGAATACTATGCCTTAGAAGGCGTCAGCAAACTCAACGATACCATCCGCGTGGTGCGGCGCTACCTCAATCCCAATCTCGAAATCGAGGGCGTCTTACTTACTCTATACGACAATCGCTTGCAGCTTTGTCGCCACGTGGCCCAAGAAGTTCGCAACCACTTCGGCGACAAGGTCTATCAGACGATCATCAGCCGCAACATTAGCTTGGCCGAGGCCCCGGGTTTTAGCCAGCCCGTCGCGCTCTACGACGCAGAATCGAGAGGCTCTAGCAACTACAGCAGCTTAGTTTCCGAAATCTGTGCCGATAGGCCCTCTGTCTTGGCCTAATCCCCCATCTACATTTCTACATTGATTGTTCTTGACAATCGTTTGCATCAGCATATTATATTCACTTTTGCATTATATATCCAAAAAGAAAGGAAGGTTGTTTGTGTATTCTTGTACGTCTGCGAACTCGGACGCGGCTACGCGAGTGGGCGCGTCCTCCCCCCGCTGTGCTGACCATCCCGAATTTATCACCCAAAACGCCCAAGTCCGCCGCCTGCTAGCCCAAGCCGACCGGGTCGCTGAGTCCCCAGCGACCGTGCTCCTCACCGGAGAAAGCGGCACGGGCAAAGAAGTGTTGGCGAGGCGTTTGCACGGGCGCAGCCCAAGGCGCAGAGCCTCGTTTGTGCGGCTCAACTGCGCCTCACTGCCCGAAGGCGTATTGGAGAGTGAGCTGTTCGGGCATGAGAAAGGAGCCTTTACTGGTGCGGTCCGTCAGCACTTAGGTCGCTTTGAACTAGCCGATCGCGGGACCTTGTTTCTCGACGAGATTGGCGCAGCGGATATGCGCGTGCAACTGCGCCTGTTGCGCGTCCTGCAAGAACGCGAGTTCGAACGCGTCGGAGGTGCTGAGACCTTGCGGGTAGATGTGCGGGTCATCGCCGCCACCAACGTCGATTTGCGGGAAGAGGTCCGCAAAGGAACCTTCCGCGAAGATCTCTTCTACCGGCTCAACGTCGTACCACTCAAGCTGCCGCCGCTGCGCCAGCGCAAGGGAGACATTCCCCTACTAATTGAGCACTTTATCCGCCGATTGGCGGCGCAAAACAGGTGCAAAATTCGCGGGCTCGACGCCGCGGCCTTAAACCACTTCTTGGCCTATCCATGGCCGGGCAATGTGCGGCAGTTGGAAAACGCGCTTGAGCGCATGGTCATTCTCGCAAGCGACAGCTTATTGCGGGAAGAAGACGTGCCCGAAGAGATCGTCCACTGGCAGGACGAAGAAGAGCCCGATCTAAGCCAGCGCGATTTCAAGGAAGCGCGGAACTCGTTTGAGCGGCACTTCCTCTGCGAGGCTCTGCACCGACACCGCGGGGTAATTTCGCAAGTAGCCGAAGACGTGGGCCTGTCGCGCAAGAGCCTGTACGCAAAGCTAGAACATCTCGACATTGACTACCAACACTACCGCACCTAACTCACAGGCGCGTGGCGAGCGCACGGTGGAATTTTGCCATCTGGCCTTCGAGATAGGCCCGGTGCTCGCCATCGGTCGGCTCGAGCGCGAGGGCTTGGCGCATAATGGCCACTGCGTGGGCATGCCGCCCCAACAGATGCAGCAATTCCGCATAGGTGTCCAAATAGACAGGGCTTTCCGCGTCGAGCTTGACCGCGCGCATTGACAGATTTAGGGCATAGCTAAGACGCAGGCCCTCTTCTGCATAGGTCCAAGCCAAGTTGTTGAGGATCAGGGGATCGTCTGGAGCACCGGCCAAGGCACGCTCGTAGTATTCAATAGCGCGGTCGGCCCGCTCGCGCTCGTAATAGATGCGGGCGATGTCAACTGCGCTAACGACCCCGGCCGTCAGCGCTTGATCAAAAGTGCGGTCGGCCCGTTCCGCAAGCCCTTGGCGGAGTTGGCAATCTCCCAAGGTGAGGACGAGTTGCCGGTCATCGGGTTGAATGCGCACGGCCTCGACAAGCGAGACTTCGGCCTCGGCGAATCGTCCCTCCGCAATCAAAAGGCGACCGAGTTCAATGTGGGCGAAGAGGTGGTGCTCGTCGAGTTGGGTGGCTTGGCGCAGCGCTTCTACGGCTGCGTCGGGCCGCTCTTGACGGGCGTGGAGCCAGCCCTCGGTTGCCCACAGCGACGCACTCTTCCCGTGGTCTGCGCGCAATTGCGCGAGGAGTTTTTCGGTTTGGGCGAATCGCTCCTCTTTTTCGCAAATGTCACGCAAGGCTCTGTACAGGTCGTCGTTGTCCGGTGCCAAGGCAACGGCTTGGCCGATCAGCTCTAGTGCGGCATCCACTTCGTCTAGGCCCAGCCGGGCGAGGGCGGCGATAAGCAGCAAGCGGTCATCCGGCCCGTCTTGGCGAATGGCCCGGCGGGTTTCGGTCAAGGCTTGGTCGTAGAGGCCGTCGCTCAAATAGGCATGCGCTAGCTGGGCGTGCCCGGCTCGATAGGCACCACATTGCGGGTTGCTAATGACGAACGTGCCAAGCAGAGCGCAGCAAACGGCCTGTCTAGCGATGTGCATTCAGAACTCGTGGCGGTAAGTGTCGATGTGGAGTAGTAAGCCGATGGCGATGAGGTTGGATAGCAGCGAGGAGCCTCCCGAACTGAGAAAGGGCAGTGGCAGGCCGGTGATGGGCATGACGCCGATGGTCATGCCAACGTTGATAAACACGTGAAAGGTCAGCATCACAGCCAAGCCGAGGGCTGTCAGGCCGTAAAAGGCATTATTGGCCATGGAGGCGATGTGCAACGCTCGATAGATAAGAAGAAAGAATAGGCCCAGCACTATCAGGGCCATGACAAACCCTCCCTCCTCCGCAATGACCGAAAAAATAAAATCGGTATGAGCCGCTGGCAGGAACTGGTGCTTAGTCTGCGTGCCTTCTAGTAGGCCCTTACCCGTCAGCCCTCCAGAGCCAATGGCGATCTTGGATTGGATGATGTTCCACCCAGATCCAAGTGGATCGCTCTCCGGATTAAAGAAGGTCATAATGCGGGCCTTCTGGTATGGGTGCAGAAAGTTCTCCAAAAAGTACACCGTGAGCAAACCCGCCGAGGTATTGACGACGGCCATGGAAATGGTCAACCAGAGCCGACGCATAAAATGGTGAATCAAGAAGGTGCTGCCGACGACAAAGACAGCGAAGACATAGGGAGTATTCTGTTGCCACAGTGGATCTAAAGAGCAGAATACGCTGATGAGCGGAGAGATGACGAGGAAGATGAAAAACTTGCGCATCCCCGCCCAATAAAGCATGGGAAAAAACGGCGCGCCAAAAGAAATCGCGGTTCCCAAGTCGGGCTGGCGCACAATCAAGGCGATCGGCACCAATACGAAAAACAAGGCCCCGAGAAAGCTGTTGAAGGAGTTGATGTGTTCGGTGTTGCGATCACTCAGGTAGCGGGCTAGCGCTATGATGGTCGCGATCTTGGCCAGTTCTGAAGGCTGCAACATTACCGGTCCCAAGCGCAACCAACGAGTAGCGTCGCCCGTGCCCCACATCAACACCGCGACTAGGCTCACAATGCTGAACAGGTATAGCAGATACGCCACGCTGTAAATAACCTTTTCCGGGATATAGACGACGGCTATAGCTACGGCAAAGGCCAAAATCGCGAATTGGAGTTGCTTAATCCAAGCGTTCTGCACCGAGATAGAGTCGTTGTGATACGTAGCACTGTAGATCGCGATGATACCGATCAGTACGGTCGCCAAAGTCGCAATCAGGAGCGGAACATCGAGTCTGCGGAGCAAGCGCATGAGTTAAGGCATTCCCGGGTTAGCCAAAAGCGTGTCCATCTCGGTCACTTCTGGCTCAATGATACCCTCTTGGATGCAAAAGGCTTTGACGACCTCGCGCACAACCGGGCCGACTCGCGCCCCGCCGCTGCCACCCCCTTCGACCACGGCCGCGATGGCAATGGCGGGCTTCTCGTACGGAGCAAAGGCCACCATCCAAGCGTCATCGTCTCGACTAGGCACTTGTGCAGTACCCGTCTTGGCCGCAATCGCGACGCCGTCAATCTGCGCTCGGCGGCCGGTACCAGTATCGCTGGCCACCACCCGGCGCATAGCCTTTCTCACGATGCTGAGGGTCCGCGACGAAATGCCGTCAATGCGTTGGCTGCGAGGGGGATTGCCGCTGACGTATGGCGTGACCAAATAACCGCCGTTGGCAATGGCGGCCACGTAGCGGGCCATCTGCATGGGCGTGACCAATAAAGAACCTTGACCAATAGAGAGGTTGAGCAAGTGGCCAAAGGACCAGCCGCCGCGCTCCTCGTGGTACTGGCGCGAAGGTAGGAGACCAGCAGCTTCCCCGGGATAGGTGATCCCAGTCGGCTGGCTGAAGCCTAATTTGGCCCCGTACTTGTGCCACGTTTCAATGCTCATCAACCGAGCCAAATGGTAGAAGTAAACATTACAGGAGACCTCAATAGCTCCTGGCAGGGTCAGACTACCGTGGCCTGTTCGCTTGTGGCAGCGAAACGTGCTCCTACCCACCCGCAGTGCACCATAGCAAGGCTCAAACAGGCTCCGCGTATCGGTGACGCCCGTTTCGAGTGCGGCTATGGCACTGACCATCTTGAACGTCGAGCCAGGTGGATAATGCCCTTGCAAAGCGCGGTTGAGGAGCACAGTCTCGCTCTGCAACACCCGCCGCCGCGCCTTTTGGGCTTGGAACGACACGAAAATGTTGGGATCAAAGGCCGGCTTACTGACCAAAGCCAGCACGGCCCCGGTGCGCGGGTCAAGGGCGACCAGCGCACTAGCAAAACTATCGGGCAAGGCGCGCTCGGCCGCTAGCTGCACTTCCAAGTCAAGGGTCAGGTGCAGAGGGTCGCCGGGCACGGGAAGCCGATCGCGCTCTGGAAACTCCCGACCCGTGCGTCCAGTCGCGTCAATCTCGACGTACATCATGCCGTCGCGGCCGCGCAGACTGTCTTCGTACACCTTCTCAAGTCCGGTCTTGCCGATAAAATCGCCGAGCACGTAGGCGTTTTCATTGTTCCCTTGGAGATCCTGGTCGCGGATGATGCCGATATAGCCGAGCAAATGAGCGGCGGCCGTACCGTAGGGATAGTAGCGCTGGGTCTCGATTTCAATGTCGAGCAGGGGCCAATCCGCCTTGAGCCGCTCTTCTACGATCGATACCGTGCGAAAATCAACATCGCGCTTGAGGCGGATGGTGCGGTATTTGCGACTGTATTCGCCGTCTAGTTCTATATCCCCGATGGCCCTTGTAAACGCTGCGGTGGCTGCCTCAAAGTCCTTGCGCGTGGTGCGTTCTAACGCGACAGTGTAAAATGGCCGGGTGCGGGCCAATATGCGTCCATCGCGGTCGTAGATCAGCCCGCGGGGGGCTTTGACGCGCCGCTGAGCAATGCGGTTTTCCTCGGACTCGCGAGCGTAGTCGGCTGAGGTGACGACCTGCAAATAGAACAGACGCAGGAGCAAAATCGCGAACAGCAGGATGACGGGCGCGAGGAGGAGTTTGAGGGGCAGGCGCTCATCTTGTGGCAGTGGATGTTGCATAATCAAGCGGGAAAGAGATAGCGTTTGATGAGCAAGCCAGTTAAGAAAACCGCACTTATCAGGCCCGTGTACGCAGCGCGGCCCAAGATCCCAACCACCTCAAAGGGCACATCAGCGCTGGTACCTACGTAGTAGATAAGATCATGGCAGATCACGGCACCGAAAATCATCGCGGCCTGAACTTGAATGCTGTCGGAGACCATGTGAGTATGGCTGTAGCCAAAGCCCGCGCCGATGAGCGACTTGGCGAGCGCGTTGACCCCGAGGTCGGCGGGCATATAGAGGTCTTGGAAGATGCCAAGCCCCAGCCCTGTATAGGCCCCGACCACCGGCCCGCTGCGCAGCGCGACGAAACTCAACGCCACAATCAATAGATCGGGTTTGACCGACCCTATCTTGATAGAATCAACCCAAGTAGTTTGCAGGACGAAGGCCAGTGCTAACAAGAGAATATAGCGGACCGCAATCATATCACCTCGGGATTTGCAAAGTCGTGCCCGCCAGTAGCGTCTCCGAGAGGCCGATGTTGTTCTGGAGGGCAATAGCGCTGGGAGCGAGGCCGAATTTGCGGGCGATACTGTGCAGCGTATCACCCGAGACCACGGTGTACATCTGCGTTTGCTCGTTGGTCACGGTTAGCTGTTGGCCGGGTTTGATCCGTGCGGTTTCAAGACCGTTCCACGCCTGTAAGTCGGCGACGCTGACCGCAAAGCGCCGGGCCAACTCCCACAGCGTATCGCCCGACTGCACCGTGTACATTTCGCCGCCTTTCGGCACCTCGCGGGCACTAGGCTGCGGCCGCATCACCAATTCCTGGCCGGGTTTGATCCGTGCGGTTTCAAGACCGTTCCACGCCTGTAAGTCGGCGACGCTGACCGCAAAGCGCCGGGCCAATTCCCACAGCGTATCGCCCGACTGCACCGTGTACATTTCGCCGCTTTTTGAGGCCCTTCCTTGCTTGGCCCTCGGAGCGGCCGAGATCGGGATATAGAGAATTTGCCGCGGCCGGATGAAATTGGGGTTTCTCAGGCTATTGGCCGCGGCAATGACCCGCGTAGAAACGCCAAAGGTCTGGGCGATCCCAGAGATCGTGTCGCCGCGTTGCACCTGATATTGATGGACCGCTACCCCCGGCGAGACCGGCAGGCTAGCGTACTGGTTGAGCAAAATTTGGCCCTTGCCGGGTGGCACCCGTAGAACATAAGGCGGGCGACTCCCCGGCGGCGTGATGTCTTGGCGCAACTCGGGATTGAGGTCGTGTAACACCTGACGTTCGATGCCCAGCAGTTGGGCTGCCGATTTCAGATCGACATACTGCCAATCTTTGGGCAGTTCAACTGCCTCGTATGCAAAGGGTGGCTCTTCGGCTTGGGGCTTAAAACCAAAAAGTTGGGGGTCCTTGGCGATAACGGCCGCGGCCATAAAGAGCGGCACGTAGTTTTTCGTTTCGCGGGGCAGGTCAAGCTGCCAATAATCGTTGGTGCCGGAGCGGGCGATGGTCCGGCGGACTCGCCCTGGCCCGGCGTTGTACGCAGCCAACGCTAAGCGCCAGTCGCCGAACTCTGCTTTAAGCTCTCTTAGGTACCGAATAGCGGCCTCGGTCGCCTTGAGCGGGTCGCGCCGCTCGTCAATCCAGTGGGTGCGCTTGAGGCCCATCATGCGACCGGTGTGCGCCATAAACTGCCACAACCCCACTGCTCGCGACCGCGAATAGGCCCTTGGATTGAGGCCGCTTTCGATAACCGCTAAATAGAAAAGGTCGCTGGGCATCCCCTCGCGCTGGAGAATATCGGTGATCAGCGTGCGATAGCGCCCGGCGCGCTGCAACCAAATGGCAAAGGTCTTGCGACCTCGCGTCTGGAAAAAGTGGAGACTGGCAACGACGCGGTCATTGGCGTCGATGGGCATGTCACAGCGGCGACCGAGCCGGTGGATGAGGACCAACGGTTCGGCGTCGGCTGGCAGGGTCTCGATTTTTTCCTTGGATAGCCCTTCGAGCAGAAGGGGTAAATGGCTGTCGGGGGGAAGGTGCTCCAAGTGCGGCAACAAGCTGAGGTAGGCCTGCTCAATCTCCAAACCGAGGCGCATAGCCTGCGTGGTATCGGTCAGCGCGTCGTGCTCGTCGAGGTCGGCGAGAATGCCGATGGCCGCATCGAGCGACTCTTGCGCCTGTTGAGTATGACCGAGAGAGTGGCTTTCGATAGCGAACAGCAAGTGCCAGCGAACAGCGCGTAGGTCGGTCGTATCTGGCGGTGGGTCCTCAACAGACACGACAGGGACAGCCCCATCGTCGAAGACCATCGGTCCGGTGCTTTTGCCACGGGCACAGGCCATGAGCAGCAATGCGATGATACAGCAGCACAAGCGCATGGCGCGTTACTCCTCCTGCGAGACGAGGATCTGGGAGCGGACCTTGAGAGCGTTGGGGTAATACCTCCCGATTCGTTCGGCCGCGGCTTGGGCTTGCGCCTCAGTGCGATAGTTGCCGACTTCGATCTTGTAATAAGGTCCCTTAAGGGTCACATTGATGTCTTCGCGCTTCAGGCGCTTTTTTGCCTCTTCCGCGAGGTGGATGGCCTTGTCGTGATGGTGCGATAGGAACTGGTCAATCAGCACCCGCCAGCCAGTGATACTCACCAACTCGGGCGCAGCCTCCTCCGGAGCGGAATCGGGCATCGCGCTCGCCGGGACCTCGACGACATAGGCATCGGCATAGTCCGGGCCAAGTGCGACGACCTGTTCCTTGAGGGCCGCGGCTGCGGTGTGGGTAGCGTATTGGCCAGCTTGCAGCACCGAGTGCGCGTTGCGGGCCACTAGATAAACCTTCACGCCGAGAGCGCGTTCTAGTTCGGCGCGGAGTTGGCGGGCCATGGCTTCATTACTCAGGGCCGCTAGCTGGAGGCGATAGACCGAAGCGCTTGCTGCCGGGGCGTGCTCTTGCACGGGAGCCGTCGGCTCCGCTGGGGTTTGGGCCTGATCGCGGTTCTCGCGTTGAACTGGCTCAATTAGCAAATCTTCGTCGAGGGTACGCGGATCAAATTCTTCGCGGCTGGCGGGCGCGGCATCGCCCGAATCGCTGCGCCAGCGCGGTGCGCTCGCGCAGTGGGCCGTGCCGAGCAAGGCCAGCAAGAGGAGGAAGGAGTACGGTCTCATGGCTCGATCCAAGCGCGCAGGGCGGGTTCGTACGGAGCGCGGGCGACGCCCTTTTCCGAAATGATCGCCGACACCAAGTCGCAGGGCGTGACATCAAAGGCCGGATTGTAAACCGGCACCGCGTCCGGGGCCGTGGGCTTGCCCATGCCTTGGCGAACCTCGGCTCCATCGCGTTTTTCAATGGGGATTTCCGCACCCGAGGTCAATTTCATGTCGAGGGTCGAGACCGGCGCGGCCACGTAGAAAGGCACGTCGTGTTCGCGGGCGAGGATAGCCAGTCCATAGGTGCCAATTTTGTTGGCCACATCGCCGTTGCTAGCGATGCGGTCAGCACCCACGATACAGCAGTCAATATCCTCGCTCCGCAGTACGGCTGCGGCCGCATTGTCGCAGATGACCTTGACGTCGATGCCGCTCTGCATCAGCTCCCACGCCGTCAGCCGCGAACCTTGGAGCAAGGGGCGGGTTTCGTCGGCAAATACGGCGACTTTCTTACCTGCCTCTTGGGCTGCATAGACGACCCCCAAGGCCGTGCCGTAGTCTGCCGTGGCCAAGCCGCCGGCGTTGCAGTGCGTGATAACTTGGCTGCCATCGCGCAGGAGTGCCGCGCCGTGTGCGCCGATCTGGCGACAGATTTGGCGGTCTTCCTCAAAAAGGCGGTGAGCAGCCACTAGCAGGGCGTCGCAGATGGAGTGGTTGTCGCGATCCCGATTCGTCGCCAACACCTCCTGCATTTGATCCAAGGCCCAGAACAAATTGACCGCGGTGGGCCGAGTGCGGGCGAGGCGGGCGATGGCCGCTTCTACGCAGCGACAAAAAGACTCGGAGGCGCAATCGACCGCGGCACGCGCACCCACCACCACGCCGTACGCAGCCGCCAAGCCAATGGCCGGGGCGCCGCGCACCACCAGCTCTTCAATCGCGCGGGCGATGGCCTCGACATCGCGGTAGGTTGTGTACACCAGTTCCTCGGGCAAGCGAGTCTGGTCGAGCAGGCTCAGCGCGTCGTCCTGCCATTTGAGCGTTTGCATCGGCATTAGAAAGTCGAAAATTCAAAGGGCGTTTCTGGGGCTTCCTCAGGTGCGTCCCCATCGGCGAAATCCGTGCGCTCAGCGTCGCCCCACAGTCTCTCTAAAGCGTAGAAGTCGCGCGCCTCCTCGCGAAAGATGTGGACGACAAAATCGACGTAATCCATCAGCACCCAGCGCCGCGTATCCGCGCCCTCAATGTGCCAAGGCTTTTCTCCCATCTCGACGAGCTGGTCCCGCACCGCATCGACGAGACTGCGAATGTGCTGTTCAGAGGTGCCCGTACAGAGCAAGAAGTAGTCACAGGTGTCGGAAATGTCGCGCAGATCTAGCAAGGTTATTGCGAAGGCCTTCTTATCTTGTAAAATTTCTACGATGCGGGTGATGCGCGGCTCTTGACACAGGCTCATGGACGTTTTCTCGTGGTTACTTGGCCGGATCGAGTAGGCCGATGCGGCGATAGTCGCGCCCGATGACAATCGAGACACTTGCTAGATTGAACTGATTTTCCTTCTTCTGCTGAATAAAATGAGGTATTCCCAAGATGTCCGCCACTTGTCGAGCTTGCTTGATATCGCCGTCCAAATCGACGACGAGGGTGTGGAGGTAATTAAAGCTGGGCGCATTGCCTTCGTGAATTACGTCTAACCCGAGGGCGCGTGCCTTTTTGCGCAGGCGGGCGGCGACTTGCGATTCGCCTCCGCCATTGAGAATTTCGACCCGAATGGGACTAAGCTGGGGAGCGGTTTCCGGCTTGGGGACTTCCTGTTGGGGCGTTGGCTCGGGGGCAGCAGATTGCGGCCAGAAGGCTGCCTTGAGGAGAAGGGCTATGGCCACAGTGGCCAGCCCCCACAAAATTAGCTCCTGCACATAGAGATTTTCTCGATCCATTGCTCCAACATCTTTAATTTAATGAATAAAAAACGGCACGTTAAGTCAAGCAAACAAAGGATGATACGTGGATCTCTTACGCGAAGAAACCTTTGCTCATCGCTTCTCCACGGCTGATTTTCTCGCCGCCTGTCACCAAGCGTTTGAGCAGTATGGCGCGGGGGTCATCGACAATCCACCGCGCACCGAGTCCGTCCAAAAGCGCGGGGCACTCGATTACTTTCGCTTGGACATGCCAGCGGAATGGCCGGGAAAGTTTCGCGCGCGAAAGATCATCGAAGAATTCTCAGACGTGGCGACCGGACGACTGGCCAAGCGAGAGGCGTATATCGCATTTGAAGATCTGCAACAGGGCCGATCGTATCGGCTAGAGGCCGGGCACATCACCGACTGGCGCACCGGCGCGGCGGGCGCGCTGGGTCTCCAATATCTAGCGGGCGCGGCCATCGAGCGAGTCGCCATCTTGGGAACCGGCCGGATTGCGCGGACCTTGGCCCTATCCTGCGACGCGCTCTTTGATTTGGCGGAGATTGCCTGCACGAGTCGCCGGGCGGCGAACCGGGCGGCGTTTGCCGAAGAGGTCGAGCCTGACCTGCGAGCGCGCCTGCGGATGGCGACGTCGCTAGAAGCGTGTATCGCCGGTGCTGACGCCGTGCTGACGGCAGTGCCGACGCCGCAACCCATTTTGACTGCGGCGACACTGGCCGAAATTCCCTACCTCGCGGTCCTCGCCGGGGACAGTCGCACGCGCCAGCTCGCGCCGGAAATCCTCTATGAGCGCACGGTAGTCGTCGATGTGCTCGCCCAAGCCCAGAAGTCCGGGGAGTTTCGCTTTGCGGCCGAGCAGGGCCAAGCCGAGCAGATCGCCTTGGCGCGCAATGCCGAGGGCACGGTGCTAGATATCGGCGACGCCGCCTGCGGCCGGCTTGGCGCAATCGCGCCGAGCGCGGTTTATCTGACGGGGATGGGGGCGCAGGACTTGTGCACGGCGGCCATGGTGTACCGCCGCCTGCTCACTTGAACAACCCCGAGTACTTAAAGGTCATAATGTAGTCCTGCGAGCCTTTCTTCTTGGCTCGGGGCCGGCTGTCGTAAATATCCCAGCCGAAGCCGAAAAGAAACTGATCTTTGTAAAAGGAAACGGCCACGCCCAGAGAAATGGCCAGCGAGTTTCCGGTCGACAGAGCTTCGAGCACATTGCCAATGGCTGTGAAGTGGATGCCGGAAATCAACGGATTATCCACGTTGTGCCAGCCGGCAAAGGCCAATCCAGGCAAGCCAATCAGGCGCTCGGTTTGGCCTAGAACCGCGTTGCCGTCGGCGTCGGTATAATTGCGCCCGGGACGGATCGTCAAAAAGGAAACCAGCGGCTTGGCTTCAAATTCCCACTTCCAGCCCCCGGCTTCCAAAAGCTGCGACACGCTCTGCGGCGGAGCGCCCGGATAGCTCTGGGTAGTGATTTTGAGCCGCACGCGGCGATTGTCTTCTTCCGACAACAGCAAGTTGAGATCCTCGGCTAAGACCCGCCCGCCGCTCGACTCGTAAATCGCAACCTTCTGCTTTTGGGTACTGCTTTTGCCTTTGGGGGCATAATTTTCGTCGAGTCGGGTCCACTCGACGACCATCTCGCGACCGATTAGCGCCTGCCGCAGCGAGTCGGGAATTGCAAAGGCCACATCCACTTTGGTGTCGTCTTTTTGTACGACGGGGGCGTTGTCCCAGCCGACGGCCAAGGGCTGAGTCTTCTCGCCGCGCGAGACCAAAACTTCGACAATCTGTGCCAAGTCGATGTCTGCGAGTACCCCTTGTCCCTTGTATTCGAGCGGACGGGCGCGGTCTTTGACGTCATTGCTGACCAACAAAACGCGTCCTCGGCGGTCGCCCAAGGCATCGGGCGCAAAAAAGAGCGTGAGGCGTTCGGACTCGCCCGGAGCCAACGCGAATTGCGCCGGCGCAACATGAGCTTCTTTGCTTTCGGGGTGCGCCTCGACTTGCAGCACCGTATCGCCGACGTTGGTGGCTACGAAAGTCCTTTCCGCCTGCTCCCCCAAGACCACGTAGCCAAAATCGACGACACCCGCCGGATTTAACTCAATTTCCGCGGCCACGCCGTTGCCCTTGAGTAGGATGTCGAGCGCCATTATCTCATTCGCTCCCAAACCGTCCAAGCGCAAAGTCCCCGAAGTCGCTCCGCGGGCCGACGGGCTGAAGGTCACGTGCAGCGGCAAGGTGCGCTGGCTGTGGGCCGGCAGCAGAAACCTGCTGTCGGCGTCGATTGAGGTGTGGACGGTAAATTCGCTACTTGTCGAGCGAATCTGGTGAATCTCAAAGTCGGCGTTGCCCACATTGCCTATTTCGACGACTCGGCTGCTGCTTTCGCCAACGGCAACTCGGCCGAAGTCCACGGTTTCTGGTCTGAGGGCAAAAAACTGGCCCACGCCCTGCAAGCGCACGGTCTGACGCCCGGCTTCGGCCTCGACGTGGAGAATGGCTTGGCGCGGACCGGATTCCTTAGGCGAGAAACTCAGCGCCACTGGGGCGCTGGCTTTAGGCTGAACGAGGACCGAGTGCTGTTCGAGGCCGAATTCAGCGCCCTCGTCCGCGACCACGGCTACCTCCACCACGCCCGGCTGTCCTCCCCTGTTCCACAACAGCAAATGGCCGTGCACGGTCCCGCCGATGGGCACGTTGCCAAAGTCAATGTCACTACTGATAATCTCGATGCTCGGCGGGCTAATTTGGCCGCGACCCGCGAGGGGGATGGCGACGGTGGCAGCTTGCGGATCGCTGGTGTACAGACGCAGGATGCCGCTTTGGTCGCCTTCGCTCTGCGGCACAAACGCCGCGCTCAGGTCGAGCCGCCCTTCGGGAGCAATGGTCGCCGACGAGTCCCCGACCCCGAGGGCAAAGGCCGCGCCCTCAATGGCGGCGCTTTCAATGCGCAGCTCGGCTTGGCCTTGATTGAGAACGGTCACGCGGCGCGTCAGGCGCTGGCCCACTTCGACGGAGCCAAAGTCGAGACCCACTTGCGGGAGGGGCGAAAAGGCTGCTTGCGGCACCAGACCGCTCCCCCGCAGGGGAATGGACCAATTCCCAAAGTCGGGCGAGGTGACGACGAATTTAGTCGCTATCGGCCCCGCGCGCGTCGGTGTAAACGCAATGTCGATCTGCGTTTCACCGCCGGGAGCGGGCCAAGGGCCAACGTCGCCCTCAATGCTAAAGGGCCCCCGTAGATCGGCAACTTTCATCTGCCCAGCCGTCACGGGCACGGTACCCGTGTTTTTGACAGTAACGGTCGCCGTCGCCACTTGCCCGACGGGCACCGCGCCAAAATCCAACCCTTCGGTCGGCAAAAGTGTTAGGGTCGGAACGACGGCTACCGCTTGGAGCGGCACGACCAAGCGCTCGTCTTTGAACAAGGCAACTACCTGCAACGTCAGTTCGCCCGCATACTCTCCGGCTACAGTAGCACTGAAGCGCACTTCGACACTGCTACTGCCCTTGCCGTCCAAGCGCAGTGTATCCGGTGATGCACCAAAACCAGCACCGCTAATACCGACGATCACTTCGAGCGAATCGTCTTGCAGATTTTCGAGGGAAACAGGCGCTCGCACCTCGACGCCAACGCCAACTACACCTAAATCGAGCGCATTCGGGGCAATGGCGAGGGATTGGGCGCGTAAAACCGCTGGCAGAAGCAGGAGGGCAAGTAGAAGTAAAAAAGAAGAGCGACCAACCCGCCAGAATACCGAATACAATGTTTGTCGAAGTTCCACGTCGTAGAGGAGTGGAAAACTTCCTCTGAGGTATTCTTCACGCCGATTCAGGTCGCTCTCTGTTAGTCGAAACATACGCTTAAATAACCTACCGTGTCAAGCGGAGAGAATCTGCTCCAGTCCCCCAACAAGCCGATCCATGCCCTCGGCCACATCCTCTTGGCGCAAGGCACCGTAGGCAACGCGCAAATAGCAGTCCGCGCTCAATCCGAAAGCATTGCCGGGAATGACGGCGACCTTGTATTCCCGCACCAAGCGAGTGACTACGTCCATAGCGTCGAGGTCACTTTGCAGACGCGCCAATAAATAAAAGGCTCCTTCAGCAGCCGGCACCTGCACCCGCTCGCCGAGCGCGCCGAGTCGCTCTAGGCAAAGCCGACGCACCGCATCCATATCCGCTAGATGGTTCTTGCAGTACGCAGCTCCGGCCGCGAGGGCACCGAGTGCGGCGCGTTGCGAAATAACCGGCGGGCAGATGAGCACGGTATCTTGGATCTTTTCCAGCGCGCCCAACAGGTGCCGTGGGGCCACGAGGTAGCCGACTCGCCAACTGGCGAGGCCGTATGCCTTGGAGAAGGAAAATAGCGAGATCGTGTGCTCCGCGCTTGCGGGCAGTGAGCCGGGCGAAAAATGTCGAGCCGCACCGTAAGTGAAGTACTCGTACGCCTCGTCGGCAAAGTGGTAGAGGCCCCGCTCGCGGCAGAGCCGATTGACTGCGGCCAAGTCCGCGGGCTGATAGACTGCGCCCGTTGGGTTATTGGGCGAGATCGTAACAATAGCACGAGTGCGCGCCGTGACCGCGGCCTCAATCGCGTCGAGGTCGAGCTGATAGGCATCGTCCGTAGCCACGAGGACTGCCCGGCAATTGGCCATGCCGACGGCCATTTCGTGATTGAAGTAAAAAGGCGACATCACGATGATCTCATCGCCCGGATCGGCAACGGCGAGCAAGGCGTGATAGAAACCCATGTTGGAGCCGGCCGTGACCATCAAGAGTTGGTCGTCGCCTACCTCGATTTGATTTTCGCACGCGAGTTTTTGGCGCAGTTCTTCCCTGAGTTCGGGCAGACCGCGGGCGGCCTGATAGTGGTGTTCGACAATCGCGCCGCCGAAACGGGCAAGGGCCTGCATGGCCTGCGGCGGCGGCGGGTAGTGCACCACGCCCTGGCCGAGGGAAATGGTGCCCGGGTTGTCGCGGATGAGGGCGGCCACGTGCGGGATCACCGGGCTCTGTACTGCCTGCATGCGCTTTGAGTCGATCATAGCACGTCCTGCAGCAGGTCGAACAGACGATCAATTTCAGCGCGCGTTTCCCCGTCGAGCGCAAAGCTCAGGGGGCCGCGGTGGACTTGATTGGGAAAGAGGCCGCGCTTGTGCATGAGGTAGCGCTCGACCACGATGAAGCCGTCCAAGCCCCCTTGGATTTGCAACGTACACAGCGCGCAGATGGGGAAATAGATCTGGTACGCGCGCGCTTCGTCGCCGGCGGCGAGGGCGCGCCACAGGGCCACTGTGCCGTCGAGCAACTCAACGCCGGGAATGGTTCCGCGAATGCCTCGGCGGAAGGAGTCGATCAATAGCAAGCCGCCGCTGCCTTCAAATATACCGGCCCGGCCCTCGGTGTGGTCGCGTAGGGCCGAAATACAAGGCCCCAAGGGAGTGGCCTCGGGTTTGAACAGGACGCGGTCGCCGTAGTCGCCAAAGAGCGACGCTTGAAATTCAATGCTCATGGGATTGCCGACATACGAGCTGGCGTCTTGGATCATGACCGGGATGGAGACCTCGGTGAGCAGAGCGGTAAAATAGGCGCGCAACTCGCTCTCGCCCAAGGCGCGGGAAATAGGCGGAATGGCCATGACGGCCGCCGCACCGCCGTCTTCCGCGGCGCGGGCGTAGAGCCGAGCCTGGGCCGTGCCCTCGGCCCCAACGCCGATGATGACCGGCCCGCGTCCGCGGGCAAACTCCACGAGCCGCGCCGGAAGCGCCAGCCGCTCGTCAGCCGTCAGACGCAACAGGTCAGATACCAAGGCGAGGCAAAACCCGTGCGCCCCTGTCTCGAAAAGGTAATCGACTTCGCTTGCCAACACGGCGTAATCAATGGCTTGGTCGTCGGTGTACGGCATGTGGACGACCGGCAGGACATCTTTGATTTCGTAGCTCATAGTCGTTGACCTCGGCGTGCGCGGCGCAGGATGGCAAAGAGTTGTTCGGCGATCTCGTCGTTGGCCGCGGCCAAAAAGTGCCCGAATTTGCGGCGCTGGGTATAAGTCGGGCGGCGACGTTGTCCAATGTAGCAGCGCGCCCCGGCTTCTTCGGCAATCAGCGACGGCGGGCCGACGTCATAGACTTCGACTTGGCGCGTTAGGTACGCACACAGTGCGCCCTCGGCGATCTCCGTCAGGACCAATGCCGCACCAATGGGACTTTCGCGCGGATTCAGCGCGGGGCGGACAAGGGCCTGATAGGGGCGGGCCTTGGAGGAAATGAAGACCTTATTCGTGCGCGGCTCCTTGGGTAGCTGCAAGCGACGAGGGCGACCATTGCCGACGCGCACGAAAGCACCCTCTCCCTTGATGGCCGTAAAAATTTTGTCCTCCGAGGGCCGCGCGACAATCGCGGCCAGCATCTGGCCATCGCAAGCCAAGCCAATGACAATGTGATAGGGAGCGTCGCCCCGCTTGAAGTGCAAGGTGCCGTCGATGGGGTCGAGAATGACCACGTAGGGCGAGGTGTTGCCGGCAAAGCGCTTTTTGAGCGGCGTGCGCTCTTCGGCGATGCAGCGCACAAACGAGAAGTGCTGGAGCACAGCTGAGAGGAGAATGTCCTGCACAGCCGCGTCGAGGACCGTGAAGGCCGTGGAGGCGTCCTGCGCCTTGCTGCCGGTGAGGCTTTTGTCCGCGGCCTTGCCAATGTCGGCGACTTGGCCGTAGAAAATCAGCGAAGCGCGGGCGCACTGACCGACGACCGGCAGCAGCGCGTCGATAAAGTCGTCGGGGTCGATGTTTTCGGCCATAACCTAATTAATAAAAGCGCCCGGCTCCCACGAGGAACCGGGCGCTAATACTCAGAACGCTGTCCCTCAGCCGGCCGCTTCCTCTAGCTGATGCTCCTGTAAGGCAGCGACGACCCGATCTGGACTCATGGGCAACTCGCCCAAGCGGCAACCTATGGCGTCGTACATGGCGTTGGCAATGGCGGCCATCGGCGGCACCAAGGGCACTTCGCCGACGCCGCGGATCCCGTGCGGGCTGGCCGGATTGGGCACTTCGACCAAAATCGTCTCGATCAAGGGAATGTCAAAGGTCGTCGGCATCCGATAGTCGAGGAAGGTCGGGTTGGCCATCTGGCCATCGGCCGTGTAGAAGTAGCCCTCCGTAAGCGCCCAGCCAATGCCCTGCACGGCCCCGCCCTGGATCTGACCCTCGACATACGAGGGATGGATAGCCTTACCCACGTCTTGGACCGCCGTATAGCGCAAAATCTCGACCTTGCCGGTGTCTGGATCGACCTCCACATCGACGATGTGCACGGCAAAGGCATTGCCCGGGCCGCCGGCGTTGATCGTGCCCTTGCCGGTAATCGGGCCGCCAGTGCTGCCTTGGCTGGCAGCGACCTCCGCAAAGGTGAGCCGCTGAGCGGGATCGGATTTGCAGACAAAGCTGCCGTCCTCAAACTCGACGTCATCCTCGGCGACCTCTAGCTGCCGCGCAGCGCGCCGACACATCTCGGCCTTGACATCCTCGGCCGCGTTGTAGCAGGCGTGCCCCGTGGCATAGCACACGCGGCTGCCGCCGGTGCCGCCGGTGAAGCCAATCGAACTGGTGTCTGGGATGGAGGGATTGATGTCCTCGGCCCGCAGCCCCAAGGTCTCGGCGACAATCATCGCCATGGCGGCGCGGCTGCCGCCAATGTCGACCGAGCCTTCGGTGAGATTGATCGTGCCGTTGTCGTTGACGGCAATGGCGGCCGAAGACATGCCGCCGCCATTGAACCAAAAGCCACCGGCCACGCCGCGTCCCCGATAGGGGCCTTCGAGCTTGGTGTGGTAGTGCTCCGAGTCCTTAGCGGCTTGCACGGTTTCCTCGCAGCCGATCTGCCCGTATACCGTGCCATCGGCGCGGCGCGTCCCCTCTTTGGCGGAGTTCTGTAACCGCATCTCCAGCGGGTCCATGCCGATCTTTTCGGCCAGCTCGTCGATGACGCTCTCCGAGGCAAAGGCCGCATTGGGTGCCCCAGGGGCGCGATAGGCCGAGGACTTGGGCTTGTTTACTACCACGTCGTACGCGTCGATAGTGACGTTGGCGATGTAATAAGGCGCGAGGATGCACTGCGCTCCAGCCCCCACGGCCGAGCCGGGATAGGCCCCGGCCTCGTAGGCCATATAGCAGTGGGCCGCGGTGATGGTGCCGTCGTTTTTGGCTCCCATCTTAATCTTCATATAGGACCCAGGAGCCGGGCCAGTCCCCTGAAAGACCTCGGTGCGGCTCATGATCATTTTGACCGGCTGGCCGGTCTTGTGCGACATAATGGCCGCGGCGGGTTCCATATAGGTGGGGAACTTGCCGCCGAAGCCGCCGCCGATTTCGCAGGGGATAACCTTGACCTTGGAGACCGGCACGTTGAGCACTTCCGACACCTGCGAGCGGATCTCAAAAGGCCCTTGCGTGCTCACCCACACGGTGACGCTGCCGTCGTTTTTCCACCACACGGTCGTGTTGTGCGGCTCAATGTAGCCTTGGTGAATGGTGGCTGTGTGGAATTCGCGCTCGACGATCACGTCGGCCTCGGCAAAGCCCGCTTCGAGATCGCCCATGGCGTGCTGATTGTGGGTGGCGATATTGCTCTTCTTGCCTGTGTCCTCGCCGAGCGCGCGCGTGGTGCGCTCTTCGTCGAGCAGCGGGGCGTCATCGCGCATGGCCTCGCGAACATCGACAACCGGCTCCAAGACCTTGTATTCGACCTCGATTAGGTCGAGGGCCTCTTCGGCGATGTGGGGGCTGACCGCGCACACGGCTGCGACCGCGTGGCCCGTATAGAGCACCTTGTCCGCGGCCAGCGAGTTTTTGGCGATCTCGCGGACGTTGACGGTGGTTTCGCCGATGTTAGAGAGCTTATCGACGGTCTCGACCAAGTCGTCGGACGTGGCCACGGCGCGCACTCCGTCGAGCGCGAGGGCCTTGGAGGTGTCGATCGAGATGATCTCGGCGTGGGGATGCGGGCTGCGCAGGACCTTGCCGTAGAGCAGACCCGGCAGGCGCACGTCGGCCCCGTACACCGCGGCCCCAGTGACCTTATCGACGCCGTCGTGGCGAATGGGGCGGGTGCCGATGACTTTGTACTTGCCGTCGGACGTGTAATCGGGATAATCTTTGCTGGAAAAAGCAGCCATGAGGCACTCCTTAATTTATAGATGGATTAAGTGTTTTCAGAATTTCTAATCCGTCTAAATCTGAATGCGATAAACTGCGCCGTCAAGTGAATCTTTGATGACTATTACTTGGCAAACCCCATCGAGCTGGCCTCGGCTCAGCGACGATGAAATCCACGTCTGGTGCGTCGAGTTGGATGTGGCTGGTGAGGTGGCTGCACTCGCGGCTTGTCTGAACGAGGAAGAGCGCGAGCGGACGCGCGGCCTGCTCTCCGGCACCCATCAGCGGCGCTTTGTGGTGGCGCGGGGGATGCTGCGCCGACTCTTAGGACGGTATCTCGACCAAGATCCCTGTGCGGTGGCTTTTTCGCGCGGCGCGCACGGCAAGCCCTTTCTGCAAGAGGGCGGGCTGCATTTCAACGTGTCTCACACCCACGAGTTAGCTCTGTACGCGATAGCGCAAAGCCGCGAGGTCGGCGTCGATGTGGAGTGGATGCGGCCCCAAGTCGCACACGAGCAAATCGCCGCGCGCTTCTTTTCGCTGGAGGAGCAGGAGGCACTGGCCGAGGTGCCGGACCAGGAGCGACGGACGGCTTTTTACAACATCTGGACGCGCAAGGAAGCCTACGTCAAGGCGCGGGGCGATGGTATCGCCGCTGGCCTCGGCACCTTTGCGGTGTCGCTGGGGGCGGAAGCGGCACTTTTGCGCTCAGATGAGGGAAGGGACGAGGTAGAGCGGTGGAAGTTGATCGCTTTGGAACCGGCGGATGGATACGTCGCGGCTTTGTGCGGGGCTGGCGTGGATTGGCGGATGCGGAGTTGGTGCTGGCGGCCTTAGAAAGCGGGTCGTCTTCGTGCATGTGGGCAGCGAAGGCGAGCCAATAGAAAAAGCCGGTGCTTCAAGAGCCGAGGGCGAGAAGAGTCGCAGGTCGGTCAAATCGAACAGCCGCACCTGCGCGTCGGCAACCACCTCAAATGTCACTTGAATCCCTGCAACAGACTCGTCATCTGCATCTCGCATAGTGACCACAAAGGGCTCTATGAGGCGGGCATTCGGATAACCGATCTGGTTGTCTCGTCCACCGCGACTGGTCCATGCCGATGGTCCACACCGCCATTTAATTGAACAGATCGGAAAGGTCGCCGAAGCTCAGCGGCGGGTTGACCGTGATGGAGAAGGTCAACGCGGCGGCGGCGGGACCTGCGCTGTCCTGCGCCAAGTAGGTGACCTTGACGGCCCCATCGGTGGCGGCTTCGGGCGTGCCTGAAATCGTCCGCGTGGAAGCATCAAACGCCAATCCAGCAGGTAAATCAAAGATGCGGTACGTTACTTCGCCTGCACTGCCCGTAGCTTCCGGCAGTACCAGTGCGCTAATCACCGTACCAGCGGTGTACGCTTGGTCTTCGACCTCTTCGGTGAAAGCAAAGCTCATCGTCTCGTCGTCGTCCACCGTCTCGTCGTCGTCCACCGTCTCACCGTCGTCCATCGTCTCACCGTCGTCCATCGTCTCACCGTCGTCCATCGTCTCGCTGTCCTTCAGCTTCCACTCGTCCGTATCCCACACTCGAACCGTGCCTCCCGTACTGATACTGGCCAAGGTCGTACCGTCTGGCGAGAAAGACACCGAGGCAATAGGCTCTCCAGCCACTTGGAGGACGGCCACCTGCTGACGATTGGCTACATCCCATACTCGGATCGTGCCATCGTCACTGACACTGGCCAAGGTCGTACCGTCCGGTGAGAAAAGCATCGAAACGATAGACTCGGTATATCCTTGGAAGACGGCCACCTGCTGACGATTGGCTATATTCCACACCTGGATCGTGCCATCGTCACTGACACTGGCCAAGGTCGTACCGTCCGGTGAGAAAAGCATCGAAACGATAGACTCGGTATATCCTTGGAAGACGGCCACCTGCTGACGATTGGCTATATTCCACACCTGGATCGTGCCATCGTCACTGACACTGGCCAAGGTCGTACCGTCCGGTGAGAAAAGCATCGAAACGATAGACTCGGTATATCCTTGGAAGACGGCCACCTGCTGACGATTGGCTATATTCCACACCTGGATCGTGCCATCGTCACTGACACTGGCCAAGGTCGTACCGTCCGGTGAGAAAAGCATCGAAACGATAGACTCGGTATATCCTTGGAAGACGGCCACCTGCTGACGATTGGCTATATTCCACACTCGGATCGTACCATCATCTTCACTGACACTGGCCAAGGTCGTACCGTTCGGTGAGAAAAACACCGAAGCAATAGACTCCCCCCTAGGTCCTTGGAGGACGGCCACCTGCTGACGATTGGCTATATTCCACACTCGGATCGTACCATCATCTTCACTGACACTGGCCAAGGTCGTACCGTTCGGCGAGAAAGACACCGAAACGATAGACTCCGTAGATCCTTGGAGGACGGCCAACTCCCGGCGATTGGCTACATCCCACACTCGGATCGTACCATCATCTTCACTGACACTGGCCAAGGTCGTACCGTCCGGTGAGAAAAACACCGAAACGATAGACTCCCCAACGCCTTGGAAGACGGCCACCTGCTGACGATTGGCTATATTCCACACTCGGATCGCACTATCCCCACTGACACTGGCCAAGGTCGTACCGTTCGGTGAGAAAAACACCGAAACGATAGACTCCGTAGGGCCTTGGAGGACGGCCAACTCCCAGGGATTGTCTACATCCCACACTCGGATCGTGCCATCTTCACTGACACTGGCCAAGGTTGTCTCATCCGGCGAAAAAAACACCGAAACGACAGCAAGCTCGCTAGGGCCTCGTAGGGCGGCCAACTCCCGGCCATTGGTCGAATCCCACACCCGGATTATGCCATCTTCATTGACACTGGCCAAGGTCGTACCGTCCAGTAAAAAAAACATCGAAACGATAGACTCCCCAACGCCTTGGAAGAAGCCCGTCGACCGGCCGTTGGCTACATTCCACAACCGGATCGAACCTCTCCCATCGACACTGACCACGGTCGTACCGTCCGGTGAAAAAAATATCGAAGCAATAGACCCCCCAATGCCTCCTAGGACGGCCAAGTTCTGGCCATTGGCTATATTCCACACCCGAATCGTGCCATCTTCGCTGACACTGGCCAAGATCGTCCTATCCGCAGAGAGAAACATCGAAACGATAGTCCCCGTATGGCCTTGGAGGACGGCCAAGTCCCGGCCGTTGGCTGTATCCCACACCCGGGTCGAGCCATCTTCGCTGACACTGGCCAAGATCGTCCTATCCGCAGAGAGAAACACCGAAACGATAGACTCCGTAGGGCCTTGGAGGACGGCTTTCTGCCGACCATCGACTACATCCCACAACCAAATCGTACCATCATCTTCACTGACACTGGCCAAGGTCCTATAGTCCGGTAAGAAAAATACCGAAGTGACAGGCTGGGTATGACCCGTGAGCAGGGCGACTTCGGAGCCGGTGTGGGCATCGCACAGCCGAATAAACACGTTATTGGCCGGCGCTATCGCCATCACCAACCGCGTGCCATCGGGTGAATAGACCACCGCTTGGTCGTCCCCACCGATGCGTCCTGTGCCTGTCTGGATGAAGGCACCATCGGGTACATTCCCGCAGGTATAGTCCTCGGCTCGACTGGACTGCACCAACAGGACGCCAGCTAATAACAAGGCCATACTGAGCAACGAAACCCATTTCATCTGAGACTCCTTATCGGGTTGAATGCGGATTCATTCGCTTGTGAAGGGCATCCCTCGTCGCCGGGTGTCGCGGAGGGATGCCCTTTCGATTCCTTGATCTTGACATCGAGAGAATATAGGGCGTATAAGTGAACTATAGGTGAACTACAAGCCGATTTCGGTGAGTTGTTGGTGACCTTTTGCCCAATATGATCTGATTGGCTCCGGCTGGGCCTATCGCGTCTTGAATCCTGTTGTATTATCTAGCCGATGCCCGACGACCCTATAACCATGGGTATCCCGCATTCCGATGGAGGTGATCAGTTGAAAAACGACGACGAGTGCGATCAACAGATAGAGACGCTGCGGAATCGCCTCTCCAAGCTGAGCGAGGCCAGCCTCCGCATTAATGAGAGCCTCGACCTCGACGTGGTATTGCAGGGGATCTTGGATAGCGCCCGGTCGCTGACCGACGCCCGCTACGGCGTGATCGCCACCTTGGACGATGCAGGACAGGTGGAGGACTTCCTCTCCTCCGGCTTGACTCCCGCTGAGAGTCAGCGGTTATGGGAGATGCCCGAAGGGCTGAAGGTCTTCGAATATCTAAGCAACGTTCCGGGACCGCTGAGAGTCCGCGACTTTGCCAGCCACGCTAGGGCACTGAGCCTTCCTGAGTTCCGCCTGCCCACTGAGGTGAGCTCCTTCCTAGCGACTCCCATTCATCACCGAGACAAGGGCGTGGGTAACATCTACTTGGCAAAGAGCGAACCCGGACAGGAGTTCACCCATGAAGACGAAGAAATTCTGGTGATGTTCGCGTCCCAGGCGGCGCTGGTCATCGCCAATGCCCGCAGACACCGCGACGAGCAGCGGGCCAGAGCTGACCTAGAAACTCTGATCAATACCTCGCCCGTGGGCGTCGTGGTTTTCGATGTCCAGACCGGCATACCGGTGTCTATTAACCAAGAGACCAGAAGAATTCTGGGAGACCTGCGGACGCCGGGAGGCTCCGTGGAGCAGCTTCTCGACGTGATCACCATCCGGCGTGCAGATGGGCGCGCACTCTCTCTGGCCGAGTTCCCCCTCGCACCGGCTTTGCGCACCGGCGAGACCGTCCGCGCCGAGGAGATCGTCCTTCAGGTCCCCGACGGTCGGTCGGTAACCACGGTGCTCAACGCCACGCCCATCCGTTCGGAGGACGGCGAGGTCGAGTCAGTCGTCGTCACGCTACAAGATATGACACCGCTGAAGGAACTGGAGCGGCTGCGGGTCGAGTTCTTGGGTATGGTAAGCCACGAACTGCGTGTCCCACTGACTTCCATTAGAGGCTCCGCAACCGCCCTGCTGAACGCCTCATCCGGCCTAAATCCCGACGAGCGCCAGTTCCTCCAGATTATCGTCAATCAAGCCGACCACATGGGCGAATTGATCGGCAACCTGTTGGACGCGGCACGCATCGAGACGGGCACGCTGTCGGTTATTCCCGAACCAGCGGAGATCACCAGCCTAGTGGACCGGGCCAGGAACACCTTCCTAAGCGGCGGCGGCAGGAACAACCTCGACCTCGACCTTGCGCTGGACCTGCCCTTGGTCATGGCAGACAGATCGCGCATCATCCAAGTCTTGGACAACCTCCTGTCCAACGCGGCAAAGTACTCGCCGGCGTCATCCGTCATTCGGGTGACTGCCGTGAGGGAGGATTTCCACGTGGCGGTTACCATCGCCGACGAGGGCATCGGGATATCCGCCGAGCGGTTGCCGCACCTGTTCAGGAAGTTTTCTCGCACCGATGGCGAGGATGGGGAACGAGAAATCGGCGGTTCGGGTCTTGGCCTTGCCATCTGCAAGGGAATTGTAGAGGCGCACGGTGGCCGCATCTGGGCTGAGAGCGACGGCTCAGGCCTCGGCGCACGGTTCACCTTTACCATACCGATAGTCGAAGAGGCCGGGAGCGACACGGCCCGGCTCGCCGCCCGCTCGCGTCAGGAGGCGAGCGAGGCAGCCCGCATTCTGGTGGTGGACGACGACCCACAGGCACTGCGGTACATTCGGGACACACTCTCGGAGAGTGGCTTCACGCCGGTGGTGACCGCTGACCCAGAGGAGGCGCTCCCCCTTATGGAGGAGCAAAGACCCCACCTAGTCTTACTCGATTTGGTGCTGCCCGACTTCGACGGAATCGACCTGATGAATTCCATCCTCCGTATGGCCGACGTGCCGGTCCTCTTCGTCTCCGGATACGGCAAGGACCAGGTCATCGCCCAGGCCTTCGAGCAGGGAGCCACCGACTACATTGTCAAGCCCTTCTCGCCGACGGAGTTGGTGGCAAGAATCCAAGCCGCTTTGCTCAGGTGGGCGAATCCGTACCGGGTCGAGCGGTCGAAACCCTACGTGCTGGGCGACTTGACCATTGACTACGCCGAACGCCGCGTGACGGTTGCTGGCCGGCCGGTGGAGCTGACTGCCGCCGAGTACGGACTGCTCCTCGAATTGTCGGTCAACGGCGGACGGGTGTTGACTCACGATCAGTTACTGCGAAGGGTATGGGGTTCGACCAACTCCGGCGATGTGCGGGTGCTCCGCACGCTCGTCAAGAAACTCCGCCGCAAGCTCGACGACGATGCGAGCAATCCCACGTACATCTTTGCCGAGCGTCGCGTCGGCTACCGGATGCCGAAGGAACAGGAATCAGAACAGGAGACGAAGTGACCGTGGCGGCTCCTTTGGTGCTTAATAGCTGGTGGGATGCAAGAGTGGTGGAAGTTGGTAGCTTTGGAACCGGCGGATGGATACGTCGGAGCTTAGACGATCCGCTGCGTCACCACGCCGTGCAGATCCATCTCAAAGTCGATGTCCACAACCGGCGGCCGAGCGTAGTGCCAACAAACGCCGTATCGCCGCGCCGCGCCCATCATCGGCAGGAGAATTTCTTCGAGTATGTCCGCTAAGGGATAAATGGTGTACACGTCAACCGCATCGATCAGATCCCACGTCCCGCCGAGACCCGCGAGCCGCTCGCCCATAACCTGCGCCACATAAGCGGCCTTCTCGCGCATGGCAGCGGGTGAAGTGTCGCCGGGGCGGATAATCCCCTCGGTCACAAGGTGTCCCTCCCGCAACTCGCCAGCACCAGCCACAATCAGCGTCTTACGGTCAATCTGATCGTTGGGAACCGCGTAGGAAAAGGCGTACAGCGAAGGCACATCCGGCGGATCGAACGCCGGCGCAACATTCGTACGGGCCACCGGATTGAGCTCATCTACGTACAAACCCCACGCCCGCAGGACGGCGCAGTATTCGCGGTTGAAGTCGATGAACCCCTGCATGGTAAAAGGCGTGGGCGAGCGCAGTTCCATCGCGCAGAGCGAGACGCGGTCGTAGCCTTCCGCCGCCAGATGTGCATCCACGCGCTCAAAGCCCTCGCGCCAAGGCAGCGGCTCGGCCAGCACAACGCGAACGATCTCCCAGCCCGGCTCGGCGACGACGCCACAGGAATAGGGGTCAATGCCCTGGAGAAAGCGATAGTGTCCTTTGGGATGTGCAATCAGCATGACGCCTCAAGGTCGCCCACGCCATCCTAGGCGTCAAGGTCTCTTGCTGAAACGGACGCCTTCTTTATATTCCCTTCCCTGCAACCCAATCCCCAATTACGAATTAGGAATTACGAATTACGAATTGGAGATTGGGAATTCCTAATTCCTAATTCCTAATTCCTAATTCCAATGTCCTACAAAGTCCTAATCCGCTCGGAAATCGAACCGTATTACACCATCATCCCCATGATCGAGCAACACGCCGAGATCGTGCGCTGGAATCCGCTGGAGCCGCAGCCTCCGGTCGAACTCCTCCGCATCATCGAAGGCGTGTACAACTACGGCCACTACGCCTTCACCGCCGAATACATGGATCTCATGCCCGAGCTCCGCGTCATCAGCAACTACGGAGTCGGCGTCGATCACATCGACCTCCAAGCCGCTCAAGAGCGCGGCATCCCCGTAGGCAACACGCCCAAGATCCTCGATGGCGCAACGGCCGATATAACCTTCGCCCTCCTCTTGGCCGCGGCGCGCAACCTCATCCAAGGCGACCACTTCGCCCGCGGCCCGGACTTTGTGGCCTACGATCCAAGTTTCATGCTGGGGCAGGAAGTCCACCACCAAGTCATCGGCATCATTGGGTTGGGCAGCATCGGCTACCAAGTAGCGCGCCGCGCACTGGCCTTTGACATGACCGTTTTGTACCACAACCGCAATCGCAACCTCAAGGCCGAAGCCGACCTCGGCGCGCGCTACGTCGGCCTAGACGAGCTACTCCAACAGGCGGATTTCGTGACACTGAACATGCCGCTGACCGATCAGACGCGGGGCATGATAGGCCGGCGCGAACTGGGCCTGATGAAAAAGTCGGCCGTGCTGGTCAACGCCGCGCGCGGAGGCGTCGTCGATCACGACGCGCTGTTAGAAACCCTGCAAAACGGCGAAATCTACGCAGCCGCTCTCGACGTAACAGAACCCGAACCCCTGCCCCGCGACCACCCCCTCCTAGCGCTGGATAACCTCGTCATCATACCCCACCTAGGTAGCGCAACGCACCAGACGCGCCAAATCATGGCCGAGCGGTCGGTGGGCAACCTGTTGGCAGGGTTGGAGGGCAGAGAACTTTTGAGCCGCATCGTCTAAATAATAAGGAGAACAATGAGCACCAATCACCACCACAAAGTCGTCATCATCGGCTCGGGTCCGGCCGGATTAACCGCCGCTTTGTACGCGGCCAGAGCCGACCTAGCCCCGCTCGTCCTCGAAGGCTTGCAGCCGGGCGGCCAACTAACCATTACCACGGACGTCGAAAACTACCCAGGCTTCCCCGACGGCATCATGGGGCCAGAACTCGTCGATCTGATGCGCCAGCAGGCCCAGCGCTTTGGGGCCGAGTGCCAATTCAAAATTGCCACCGAAGTCGATCTGTCCAAGCGGCCCTTTGCCGTCAAAAGCGATGACGCCTCCTACACTTGCGACGCACTGATCATTGCCACTGGTGCCTCGGCGCGCCTCCTCGGTATAGAATCCGAGACGCGGCTCATGGGGCACGGAGTCTCGGCCTGCGCCACTTGCGACGGCTTTTTCTTCCGCGACAAGGAGCTAGTCGTGGTCGGCGGCGGCGACTCGGCCATGGAGGAAGGGACCTACCTAACGAAATTTGCCTCCAAGGTCTCCATCGTCCACCGCCGCGACGAATTCCGCGCGTCCAAAATCATGCTCAAACGCGCGCAGGACAACGACAAGATCGACTTCGTGGTCAACGCTACGATCGAGGAAATTTTACAGGCGGACGACGAGTTGGCCGTGCGCGGGGTCCTGCTCAAGGACACCCAAACAGATCAGACGCGGGAGTTTGCCTGCGAGGGAGTCTTTATGGCCATCGGCCACATACCCAACTCCCAGCTTTTCGAAGGCGCGTTGGAAATGAACGAGCAGGGCTACATCCTCACCGAACCGGATTCGACCGCCACGGGTATTCCCGGGGTTTTTGCCTGCGGCGACGTGCAGGACTCCGTGTACCGCCAAGCCGTCACCGCAGCCGGCACCGGGTGTATGGCGGCAATTGAGGCCGAGCGGTTTTTAGCGCATTAAGAATTAGGAATTAGGAATTACGAATTAGGAATTACGAATTGGGAATTTTTTAATTTTTAATTTTTAATTTTTAATTCCTAATTCCTATCCCACAAAGCGCGGGTGATTTCGCCGAACTCGCGCGGCGTGACGGTGTACACGGGTTTGTTCTTGATTTTCTTGCTCAGGCTGGCGAGGGCGGCTGCGGGGACGATTTGCTGGACGCGCGCTTGGCGGCGGGCAAAGAGGCTTTCTAGGACCTGCCGGAAGAAATCATCGGACGGCACGGCAAACTTGGGCTTGGTGCGCTTGATGAGTACGAGTGCGCTCTCGACCTCGGGGCGGGGAAAAAAGGCGTCTTTGTCCACCTGCTCGATCCACTCTACTTGCGCCAGCCGCCCGACGGTGACTCCAATCCGACTATAGCCTGGTTGGCCGACGGTGGCGCACAGCCGCTGGGCCAGCCGTTTGGGCAGCATGAGCACGGCCCGCCCAAAGCGCTGGTTTAGCAGCTTGAATACAATCGGCAGCGCCACTTGATAGGGCAGGTTGGCCACCGCCTTGTCGAAGGGCGGAAAATCCACGGCCAACGCATCTCTCCATATTACCTTGAGATGCCCGTACCGCCGCTGCAATTCCTTGAGGCACGGGGTGAACTGGCGGTCTTGCTCTACCGCCACGACCTGCCCGGCTCGCTCCAATAACAACTGCGTCAGATTGCCGATTCCGGCCCCAATCTCCAGCACCGTATCGCTGGCCGCGATGTCGGCGCAAGCTACTTCTCGGCGCAGGACGGCAGTGTCGGTGAGGAAATTTTGGCCGCGATTTTTCTTGGGGCGGATGGAATAGTGAGTTAAGAGGGATTGCATTACGAATTGGGAGTGTTTTTTGTGGTTTTTTGGATTGAGCCGAGGATTCGGCAAAGTTCTTCTGCGTCCGCGTGAATGCTGTTGAACTCGGTTTCTGTCAAGTAGCCGGTGTCTTTCAGCAAACGTAGCCAGTAGCTGGTTTCACGCGCTTCTTTGTAGGCAAGGGCAAGTTTGCCGACAAAATCGGCACGGGATTGTCCGCCAATTGCCTCCTCAACATTGGCCCCGATGCTTGTGCCGGAGCGTAGTAACTGCTTAGATAGCACAAATTCCCTTTTAGTCTCCGACAAGTGTTGATAAAGCCGTATCGCTCGCACGGCAAACTGATAACTTTTCGCCTGAACTATATTATCAACCTTCATCCCCCAAACCCCATTATTCCCAATTCCCAATTCCTAATTCCTAATTCCTAATTCTCGCGAACACCTCGCGCCCCCTCCTGAACAGTTCTCGCACATCCTCGCGCTGCTGGTCGTTGTTGTAGCGGCCATACGTGCCGATCCACTTGAGCGATTCGTCAATCGAGCGGAGGAAAAAATTCGCGTCCGCCTCGCGCTCGGCCGACGGCGCACCGCAGTGGAAATAGCTCGGGCTCGAATGCGCGTAAATGGACTGGTCGAAGCTGTCGCGTGAGTTGCCCCACAACCGGGCGGCAACCCAACCGTCGCGCTCGGCCCTGAAGCCGTGGCGCAACACGCCCTCGCGTCGCCCTTCGGGCCATTCCCAGCGCTCGACTACCACGCCGTTGACCACCAACTCAGCGCGCTCAATTGGGTAAAATGAGCTAAAGGTCACTTCGGCCTCTAACTTCGTGCCATTCCCACATTCCACGGTGTCGCCCATCGGACGCCCATTGAGCGTGAGCTGGAGCGCCGGGCCGTTGGTTATAAAGGTCCGCCCCTGCTTCATACCTTCGATCCAACTCGCATACGAAAATTCCCCGTCCACTTGGACGTACACGCGGTTATTGGAGCACACAAACCAATCCGTACCAGTCGAGGCCGGCAGCCGCAGACCGCAGTTGAGGAGCTTGTACCAAAGGTCGTATTCCGGATCCATCCAAAAGGGGTCGAACAGATTGAAGGCGTCGAGCTTGCCCAACGCCGCGGCCACCGGAGCCTCCATGCCGCGGCCGTTGTGGCACCAGATGACCAAGCCGCCCTGCTCGCGGGCGTCGTCGCAGCAAAAGCACAAGGGCGGGTAGTCCGGGTCGAATTGCCCGGCGAGGGTGTGGCCGCGGCTGACGGGCTGCACGAGGTTGCGGATATTGAGCAACATCACGTGGCCGTAGCCAAAGCCCCACGGCGAATTGTCTCCGTAGTGGCGGTTTTCCTCGCCGATGTCGAGGACGTGATGGGCGGTCGTAAACTCGTTCATCACGCCAATGGGATACTTGTTGGAGGCGTAGGGCAGTTGGCGGCGGTCGAGCACGCTGACGCAGGTGACGTTGTACCCCTCGACGCTGCAATCAATCCCGAGCCGCTCGTCGGGCCGAGTCTCCTTCTCGTCGTAGTGAATGTGCGTGTTGCCCGGATACCAAGCGTCCTCTTGGGGGCTATACCAGCGGCGCAGCGGAATCTCCAACTCGACGCGGCCATTTGCGGGCAACTCAACGGTCGTGCGATAGGGTTCGTACTCAGTGCCGCGCTCGACCAGCACATCCGTGCGCCCCCGGCTGCCCTCGACGGCAAACGCGCCATCGCAAAAGAAAAACGGCGTGCCCGGACCGCGCTTCAGCATGGAGTTCGGCGGATGGGAAAAGGTGCCCGAGGCATTGATTACGTGGACTTTGGCGTCGAGCGATTCGCCGGAGACTGCGTCGATAATCATGCCGTGCAAGGTGCCCATGGTGACTCCTGTCAGTTGAGCGAATACGTTTCGTACGGGGTCGCGCAGGGGTTGCCACGGCTGATGTGCATACGGCCTTGATCGGCCTCAATCACCACTGAAAATACACTCGCCCAAAAGCCGGTCTGCGGATGGTCGTTGACGTGGCGGCAGATGGAGTACG
>JAPPEG010000052.1 GCA_028875345.1 Gemmatimonadota bacterium | reverse complement strand
TCCAAATCATCCGCGACCACGACCCATATCAGCGGCTGCGCGGAATTCACAATGGGCGGCGCTGGTACGACCACAACAAGCCGTGGGTAACGCACGTCAGTATTCAAACCTCCAACATGGCGCACGGTATCCGCTATCGCAGCCAATACAAAAAGCCCGTGATTTACGATGAATGCCGCTACGAGGGAGATATTCCGCAAGGATGGGGCAACATCAGCGCGCGGCAGATGGTGCAACATTTTTGGGCGGGGACTGTTGCCGGTTGCTACGTCGGCCACGGAGAAACGTACAAACACCCCGAAGATCTACTCTGGTGGGCAAAAGGCGGCGTGCTGCACGGCGAAAGCCCGCAGCGGATCGCATTCCTCAAATCGTTTATGGCAGACGCGCCAGCATTTGACGAACTCGAACCAATTGGCGACGACAGCGGACGGTACATCCTCGCCAAACCTGGGGAATACTATCTCATTTACACCACCGACCCGCAGACAATAACTCTCGAATTGTCGGGCAATCAACCGTATAAAATCGACGGCATCGATACGTGGAACATGGAAGTCGTCCCCATTGGCACTGCACAGCCGGGAGCACATACATTCGCTGCGCCATACAGCGACTTTGCCTACCGCTTTACGCCGTAGCATCAGCCGATTTGGGATCTCTACTCCGATTCCTCCAGCGTCTCGTCATAAGGCCCGGCCAGTGCTTCACCCTCGGCTTTGATTTCTTCCAAGCGGCGCGACATGCTGCGCACGATATCCGGATGCTGGCCGTACAGATTCTGCCGCTCGGCGATATCGTCTTTGAGGTTGAATAGTTCCCCAGGAAAATCGTGGTCGCTATAGCCTCGCTCCGCCTTGAACCAGTCCGGCTCGCGGTTGTCGTCACCGGAAGGAGCGTCGATAAAGACCCAGTCGTCTTGGCGCAGGGCAAAGCGACCTGCGCAACTGTGATGCACGGCTGAGCGGCGCACCGGCGTAACCTGTCCCTGCAACAAAGGCAATACGCTAATGCTGTCCTCGGCCGCTCCCGGGGTCAACTGAGCCCCAGTCAACTCGGTGCAAGTGGCCATAAAATCGCCCAACAGAGCGAGCTGGTCACAGACCGATCCGGCCGGCGTAACCCCGGGCCAGCGAGCGACAAAGGGCACGCGGTGACCACCTTCCCAAGTGTCGCGCTTGGCACCGCGCAGATGGGCCATGCTGTAGTGCCCAAATTGACGCACGTGCTCGTAGCAGCCGCCAGCTGCGGCCGGACTGCACTCGGGGCCATTGTCGCTGGTGAAGATGAGCAGCGTGTCGTCGGTTAGCCCCTGCTCGTCGAGCGCGGCCATAATCTCCCCGACCACCCAATCGACTTCGCAGACAAAATCGCCGTACAGACCCGCTCCGCTGCGGCCGATGAAAGGCTGATTGGGGACAATCGGCGTGTGCGGCGAGGTCAGCGGCAAATAGAGGAAAAAGGGATCAGAGTTAGCTTCGGCGATGTAGGCGCGGGCGCGGCGAACGAATTCCGGGACCATGTCCTCCAGTCTCCAACCCGGCTTCATGGCCCCGGGCAAGCCGAACATCTCCTCCGGCTTTTGCTCCGTCGGGGCCGCAGCTAACCGGTCCTGCTCAAACCAAGTGTAGGGCGGGAAATTCGGCACATCGACGCCAAAGTAGTAGTCAAAACCGCAGGATAGGGGACCACCGCCGATAGGTTGGCTGTAGTCGATATTGCGCTCTAGGGCTTGGCGCTGCTCGCGGTTGAGGCGGCCGATGGACTCGTCGCCGTAGGCTGGTTTGCCATCCTTGGTCGCCCATTCCCAGCCGAGGTGCCACTTGCCGATGCAGGCGGTGCGATAGCCCTGCTGACGCAGCAGCTTGGCTACGGTGGGGCGCTCGGCTTCTATCAAGGGCGGATCCCAGGGCCATAAGACGCTGCTTTTGAGCGGAGTGCGCCAGCAATAGCGGCCGGTGAGCAGGGCGTAGCGGCTGGGCGAGCAGACGCTGGAGGAGGCGTGAGCGTCGGTAAAGCGCATCCCCTGAGCGGCGAGGCGGTCGAGGTGGGGCGTGGGAATTTTGCAGCCGGAGTTGTTGCATCCCATATCGCCGTATCCCATGTCGTCGGCGAGAATGTAGATGATGTTGGGCGTTTGCCGGGGCATAGCCGGTCCTTTCTTTTAGATGGAAATATTGGACGAGGCCGTTCTGGAGCGGTAATCGATCATACTACCTCGAAGGGAAACGCCCCGTGTGGGGCCACCAACAAAAAACGGATTTTGTGTGCCAGCGCCAAAGCAACTAGGAGTGGGATTCTCACAAGCTCTCCTCGATCGCCGCTACAGTCGCCTCTGTATTCCCTCTTAAACCAAGATCCTCTACGATCAGCCCTTGTGAGTCGACCAAGTAATACGAAGGGATGCCCATCACTTGGTAGGTTTTGGCTACCTCCGCGCTCCAGCCGTCTGCCCGCACGTGGACGCCTTTGATCTCGTGTTTGTCAATCGCCTCTCGCCAAGCAGCGTCATCCGCGTCCAGCGATATGTTGAGGAAGACGACCGCCCAGTCAGACGTCTTTTCCTTAACTTGGCGGAGATAGGGTAGATCGTCGATACACGGCCCGCACCAACTCGCCCAGAAATCGAGCAGAACCACCTGCCCCTTGAACTGGCTCAGCGATACGGGTTGACCGTCGAGGTCGTCGAGGGTGAAGTCGGGTGCGGGTTGTCCGGGTTGTAGCTTCAGGGCGGCCGCCAGAGCCACTAGGACGGCCTCATTGTATTCCGGATACGGGTTGACCTGTTGGAACTCTTCCCACTTGCGCTGGGCCCACGCAAAGGCTTCACTGCCACCGCGCTTGAGCGTATTGATCAGCTCGCCGGCTAAAAACCAGTAGAGCACTCGCCCTTCGAGTTTTTCTTTGGCCAGATTGTATCTAGACCCAAACCAATGTCCTTTTCCGGCATAGATCGAATCGAGTTGGGCCAAGGCGGCTTCCGACAGTCCCAAGCCCGATAGATCAATCTTCGCCGATAGCTTGGGCGGTTGACGATGTTCGTATATTGAGTCGAGCTGAGCTAGGCCGGCTTCCGACAGCCCCAAGTCCGATAGGTCAATCTTCGCCGACAGCTTGGGTGGCTCTTTGGCTAGGGAATCCAACCGTACTCCACGAGGTATGTGGAGTACCAACTCCCCGCCCGTCGTATCCGCCTTAGGCTTCTCTTCCTCACTTAACCAGTAGAAGTTGAGGGACCTATCGGACTTTTCGTACAGGGAGTCGAGTTGCGCGTGGGCGCTTTCCGCAACGCCAAACGCCGACAAATCGTACCGTTCGGAAAGCTTGAGCCATCGGCCCTCCTTTTCGTACAGAGAGTCGAGTTGAGTTTGAGCACTCGCCGCAACACTAAACGCCGACAAATCGACCATTCTCGATAGCACGGGCTGTCGGCCCTCCTTTTCGTACAGGGAGTCGAGTTGCGCCTGGGTTTCCTCCGACAACTCCAAACCCGATAGATCATACATCTTAGACAGCTTGGGGTCATGGCCATGGTCACGGTCCAAGGTGCGTTCCAGAAACCAGCGATAATGGCCTATGCCTATGGCCTTTTCGTCCACTAGGGGAAATTCCTGCAGGAAGTCGTAGTACTCTGGGGTGATGTCTCTGTTCTCGCGTCCGTTGGCAAACCGGTAACGCGACGGGTAATCAACCATCCTAATGGCCCACTCGTAGTTGACGTAGTTCGTCACATAGTCTATGCATCCTGAAGACAGCGCGTATTGCTCGCGCCTCTCGGCCAAGAACTCGAACTGATCCCGTCGCCACTGTTCCATTAGGCGCTTGAAATCCTCGACCCCCAGACCCTTGTATGCGTCGCGGTCGAGGCGTAAGGAGTAGAATTGCGGGATCCACTCGGAAGTGAAGCGGCTATTGTCCGCGTTGGAGCCACTGAACGAATAGGAAGGACCGAAAAAGCCCTCCTCCACGGCCACGTGCAGACTGTCACCGGGTTCGACGAAAAGAGCTAGGGATCTGCGATCAAAAAGGAACGATCCTAACCACTGCACCCATTCCCATCTCGGCTGCCCGCCTTCGAAATACCCACTGACGCGAGTGCCTCGGACAACGGGCAGCTCGAAGGCGAAGCGATCCAAGCTGTCGAGCGCGACGCGCTGCTCGGAGCTTTCCAGCGCCGGCGGCGATTCGTATCTAAATGTGATTTTCCGTGAGCGAGGATCCTGGACTTCGCCGGTGATGGTCACAACCGACGGCTGGCTCTGAGTACTGTCTGCGCCCAAACGAGGATGCGCTACCATGCTTTCGCTGCTCACCACGGTAGCCGTTGCGGAACTCTCCTGGGCTGCCCAGCCCTCGGAAAAATCCCACGTTAAGTCAGAGACTCCGTGTGGAGCCGCCACCAACAAAATTGCAAAGAGAACGCGGCGCATAATGTACCTCCAGAAATTGAAGGAATGACACTTAACATATGAGACGAATTTTTCTGCGATGCACGGCCCCAACCGTTGTGCAAGACTTTCCACGACTTTCCGTGTTGGCCGGCGTGCCTTGGCAAGTCCGCCCTAGTCCGTCGGGCCCGACAAGGCATTGACAAGCTTCGGCTGGAAAACATAGGTTGGGACAAAGATAGGCCAGGGCTTGGCCCCCACAAAATCCCCGTGCTCAGCCCACCGAGCGACTGCAATCTAGGCATCCGGCTTGAAAAGAAAAATCCCCGCCAGTCTGCGGGCCCGTCTCGCCGAACGCGCCGCACCCCGGGCCCAGCAACGCTCCAACTCCCACATCACTTTCCGCGGCCTGTTTCTCGGTGCCCTAATGTGCGTTGCCATCGCCCTAGGCGTGCCCCATACCACCATGCTGGTCAAGGGCACGCCCATGGGCTTTTCCTCATCGACCCCGGCGGCGTACTGCCTGCTTTTTTTTCTGCTAATCACCGTCCACGTGGTACTGGCCCTACCCAAGCGGCAATGGGGTCTGCAATGGGGCGAACTGGTCACCATCGCCATTATGA
>JAPPEG010000130.1 GCA_028875345.1 Gemmatimonadota bacterium | reverse complement strand
CCGCGTCGGCAAGGGCACTTTCACTTTCTACGCCGGCCACGACCCAGAAGACCACCGGCACCACGTTCACGACCCGCCGACCAACCTCACCCTGCACCCCAACTCGCCCGGTTATCGGCTGATTCTGAACAACGTGCTCTTCCCGGCGGCTAAGAAAAAGGAACGCAAGACCTGAGATGGTCGAAGCCCTGTTATTCGACCTCGGCGGCATAGTGATCGAGATTGACTTCGACCGTGTCTTGCGGCGTTGGGAAACCATTTCGGCCCTCTCCTTCGCCGAACTGAAATCCACCTTTCATTTCGACACGGCCTACCAGCGGCACGAGCGTGGCGAGATCGACGGAGCCGAATATTTCGCCTACCTGCGCAACCTCCTTAAACTCGACGGCAGCGACGACGAAATAGCCGCTGGCTGGAACTCCGTCTTCGTCGCGGAAATCCCTACCGTGTTGGCAGCTATAAGCAAAGCGCGCAAGCAATTCCCCTGCTACGCCTTCACCAACACCAATCCTACTCACCTAGCCGCTTGGCAGGCCGACTATCCCGCAATTTTCCAGAGCTTCGACAAGGTTTTCATCTCCTTCGACCTCGGCCTGCGCAAACCTGAAAGACGCGCATTTGATGCCATCGCCGCCGACATCGGCGTGGCGCACTCAGACATTTTGTTCTTCGACGACACTCAGGAAAATATCGCCGGTGCCAATGCCGCCGGATTGCAGACGGTATATTTCCAATCGCCTGACGACATACATCACGCTCTGGCGAATTTGAATGGCCATAGGAAAGACGGTATTTTGAAGGGAGGGGATCTGCTATGAAACCGCTTACCTGTTTGCTAAAAAAAGAAGGCAGTCAGTACGCCTCGCTATGCGTCGAGCTAGATATTGCCTCTTGCGGAAAAAATAAAAAAGAAGCATTGGAAGGCTTGAGAGACGCAGCGGAGGCCTATCTTGAGTACATGATTGCTGAGAATCGCCGAGAAGAAATCTATCGGCCTGTGCCCATAAACGAGCTTAAAGAGTTCTTATTTTCTGGAGACGAGATTTCCGAACAATCGAAAGGAAGTACATGTCAGATACCGAGGCCGTAGCTCAGCTCGGCCAAATCAGGGACCGCATCTACGGCGAGATCGGCCAAGTCGTCATCGGCCAGAAGCAGATCGTCGAGGAACTGCTCATAGCCTTGCTCGCCGGCGGCCACTGCCTACTGGTAGGCGTACCTGGCTTGGCCAAAACTACGCTCATCCAAACTCTCGCCCGCACGCTCGATCTCTCCTTTGGCCGCATCCAATTCACCCCAGATCTGATGCCCTCGGACATCACCGGCACTGAGGTGCTCGAAGAGGACATCGACACCGGCCGCAAGGCATTTCGCTTCATTCGCGGGCCCCTGTTTGCCAACGTCATCCTCGCCGACGAAATCAACCGCACGCCTCCCAAAACCCAAGCGGCCCTGCTCCAAGCCATGCAGGAACACGCGGTCACCGCGGCCGGCGAGACCATGCAGCTCAGCGAGCCCTTCTTCGTGCTCGCCACCCAAAATCCCATCGAACAGGAGGGTACCTACCCCCTGCCCGAAGCCCAGCTCGACCGCTTTATCTTCGAGCTGTGGATCGACTATCCCAGCGACCGCGAGGAAGAGGACATCGTCCGCGCCACCACCAGCGTCGCCCAAGCCACCGTCAGCCAAGTCGTCGATGCCGAGCAGATCGTCGAACTACAACAACTCGTGCGCCGGGTGCCCGTAGCCGATCACTGCGTCCGCTACGCCGTCTCACTGGTGCGCTCCTCCCGGCCCGGGGACGCCCAAGCGCCGGATTACATTCGCGAAATGGTCAGTTGGGGCGCTGGGCCGCGCGCCTCCCAGTACTTAGTCTTAGCGGCCAAGGCGCGGGCCATCCTCGCCGGCCGGCACTCGGTCGCCATTGAGGACATCCGCGCCGTGGCCCTGCCGGTGATGCGCCACCGCCTAGTCGTCAACTTCCACGCCGAAGCACAAAACATCAGCGCAGTCGGCCTAATCGAACGCCTGCTCGCCGACGTGGAGCCAGAATCCTAGCGTGAGCGAAGCCGCCTCCTACCTCCACCCGGAAACCATCTCGCGCCTCTCGCGCCTCGACCTGATTGCGCGGCTCGTGGTCGAAGGCTTTATCACCGGCCTGCATCGCAGCCCGTACCACGGCTTCTCGGTCGAATTCTCCGAGCACCGTCCCTACATGCCGGGCGACCCCCTGCGCGACCTCGATTGGAAGGCATACGCCAAGTCCGATCGCCTATACGTCAAACAGTACGAAGAGGAAACCAACCTCAAAGCTTACCTACTGCTCGACGTGTCCGGCTCCATGGACTTTGCGGCCGGCGCGCCGCTGAGCAAATTTCGCTACGCTGTATCTCTAGCGGCCGCGCTGTCGTACCTCATGCTCAAGCAGCGCGATGCGGTCGGCCTGTTGCTCTACCACCACCAGACCGAGGCGTACGTGCCGCCGCGCTCGGTGCAAAGCCACCTCCAAGTGCTCCTCAAAACCATCGACCAAGCGCGGCCACACAACGAGACGAGCATGGCCCCGGCCTTCCACGACCTCGCCGAGCGCATCCGCCGCCGCGGCCTCGTCATTGTGCTCTCCGACCTGCTCGACGCGCCCGACCAAGTCCTCCAAGGACTGCGCCACTTCCGCCACCTGCGGCACGAAGTGATCGTCTTCCACCTGCTCGACCCCCGCGAGCGCGACCTCGCCTTCCGCGACCAGACCCGCTTCTACGACCTCGAAGACCCAGACCAAACCCTCACCACCCAGCCCTGGCACATCCAGCACGAATACCGCGCGCTGATGGACGAGCTGATTCAGACCTATCGACTCGGGTGCGCCGAGGCCGGCATCGACTACGCCCTGCTCGACACGGCAACCCCCTTTGACGTGGCCCTATCGCGCTACTTGGCGCAACGCAAAAAAATGGGTTAGCCGCCGTCCCGTCCTGAAACTTGACTTTTTTGTACAGATTCCTAAGTTCTTGAGACTGCGCCTAGATACAAGGAGCCAACATGAGCGAAAGCACCCAAACCCTAGAGCAATTTGCCAACCGCGATTACGAGTGGGGATTCGTCACCGACATAGAGGCCGACTCGGCCCCACCCGGTCTCAACGAAGAGATCATTCGCTTCATCTCCGCCAAAAAGGACGAGCCTGAGTTCATGCTCGACTGGCGGCTCAAAGCCTATCGCCGCTGGCTCACCATGGAGGATCCAACGCGCCGCCAACAGAGCCAGCGCTGGGCCATGGTCCACTATCCCGACATCAACTACCAAGACATCGTGTACTACTCGGCCCCCAAGCAGAAACAGCTCGACAGCCTCGACGAGGTCGATCCCGAAATTCTGGCCACCTACCAGAAGCTGGGCATCCCGCTCGAAGAGCAGAAAATGCTCGCCGGCGTGGCCGTGGACGCCGTTTTCGACAGCGTCTCCGTGGCCACCACGTTCAAGGACAAGCTGGCCGAGTTGGGCATCATCTTCTGCTCCATGTCCGAAGCCATCCAAGATCACCCCGAGCTCGTGCGAAAATACCTCGGCTCGGTCGTGCCCTATTCCGACAATTTCTTCGCCACCCTCAACTCCGCGGTCTTTACCGACGGCTCCTTCGTGTACGTGCCGCCGGGCGTGCGCTGCCCCATGGAGCTATCGACGTATTTCCGCATCAACGCGGCGAACACCGGCCAGTTCGAGCGCACCTTGGTCATCGCCGACGAGGGGTCGTATGTGTCATACTTAGAAGGCTGTACGGCGCCCATGCGCGACGAAAACCAGCTCCACGCGGCCGTCGTCGAACTCGTAGCCCTCGGCGATGCGCAGATCAAGTACTCCACTGTGCAGAACTGGTACCCCGGCGATGAAAACGGCAAAGGCGGGATCTACAACTTCGTCACCAAACGCGGCGCATGTCGCGGCGACCGCTCCAAGATTTCGTGGACCCAAGTCGAGACCGGATCGGCCATCACCTGGAAGTACCCTAGCTGCATCCTACAGGGCGATCACTCGGTCGGCGAATTTTACTCGGTGGCCGTCACGTCCAAGCGACAGCAGGCCGACACCGGCACCAAGATGCACCACATCGGCAAAAACACCCGCAGCACCATTGTTTCCAAGGGCATTTCGGCCCAGCGCGGCCAAAATACCTATCGCGGCAAGGTGCAGGTGCTCAAAAACGCGACCGGCGCCCGCAACTTCACCCAGTGCGATTCCATGCTCATCGGCGACCAATGCGGCGCGCACACCTTTCCCTACATCGAGGTGCGCAATCCCACGGCCCACGTCGAGCACGAGGCTTCCACCTCCAAGATCGGCGAGGACCAGATTTTCTACTGCAACCAGCGCGGGATCTCCACTGAAGACGCCATCTCCATGATCGTCAACGGCTTCTGCAAGGAAGTCCTCGCCGAACTGCCGATGGAATTCGCCGTCGAGGCGCAAAAGCTGCTCGGCATCAGCCTCGAAGGCAGCGTTGGGTAGATGAGTCAGAACTAATTCGCCTAGTTCGTTGTGGATCGCCCTTGACCAAAGCCATAAGAGGTTGAACCATGTCCAGCACCATCCCATACCAAGAGCACACCACCGAATCGGTCGATCTAGCGGAGGAAGAGGTGCCCACCATCGTGTTGCCCAATGGCGAGCGATTGGAGTTTCCCGGCTGCCGCGCCTACAAAATGTCCCTGTCCGAACTGGAAGAGTACGAAGGCCGATATGAATATTGGTATGGTCCCACCGAAACCCTCATCGTCGTGGCCGACGAACCCAGAGTTAGCGGGGACCACGAACTGCCCGCACCCTATCTGATGCAACTAGTTCAACAAATTGCCGACGAGTGCGGGGCGCACTTTGTCCCCTTTGGCACGGTCAGCATCTGGGATGCAAATGCCGAAGGCGTCCCTCGGGTCGTCATGCGTCCCGATCAGTGCCTTTACTTGCGTCCCCAGTCGGAACGGTTGCCCGACAAAGACGGGTTGAAGTTGGGCTTTCACACCTTGCCTGATGTAGTGTTGGAAGTTGATCATACGACCGACATTCGGCGTGGGAAGCTGCATCAGTATGCGTTGTGGGGCTTTCCCGAAGTGTGGGTCGAAGTCCCCGAGGCGTACACGCCTAGCCGACGGGCCGGCAAGCCTCGACTGACGATCTATGTATTGGAAGGCAGGCAATATCGCGAAGAAGAAGCGAGTCGTGCGTTGGCGGGTTGGACGGCGGCGGAAATACACCGGGCACTCAACGAGCGGTTGGGATGGTCATCGGAGACGACAGCAGCGCTGTTGCGGGTGGCGCGTGCGCTAACGGCGCGTTTGGGCACGGCTGGTCCTGAGGGCACACCGCGCTTGCGAATGCACCGTGAAAAGGGTCGTGAAGAAGGCAAACGAGATTTGTTATGTCAGCAAGCGGCACTGCGTTTTGGCGAGGACGTGGCAAGGGATTTGGCGTCGTTGCTGGCAGACATGGCGGGTGAAAACCTGACGCATGTGGGCGGCTGGATCGTAACATCCCACAGCGGCGATGAACTGCTTCGCCGAGTGCGAGAGAATAGGGCCTAGCTTGGCATTGATTTTGAATAAAATGCGGCCACAACGACAGACGACGGTGTTGATACATAAACTTGACAAGTCCATCAACTTAGGCTCAAAGAAGAGCTACATTTATCCACCCAAAATCAAACTTTAGTAGAAAGCACACTATGCTCCACATCGAAAACCTCCACGTCGCCGTTGAAGACACCCCCATCCTGCGCGGTGTCACGCTAGAAGTCGAACCCGGCGAAATCCACGCCATCATGGGCCCCAACGGCTCGGGCAAAAGCACCCTCGCGCAAGTCTTAGCCGGACGCGAAGGCTACGACATCACCGAAGGGTCGGCCACGTACTGCGGCCAAGATCTGCTCGAACTCGCGCCGGAAGAGCGGGCGTGCGCCGGGCTGTTCCTCGCCTTTCAGTACCCAGTGGAAATCCCCGGCGTCAACTCCACGTACTTCCTCCGCCAAAGCTACAACGAACTCCGCAAGCAACGCGGCGAGGAAGAACTCGACGCCTTCGACTTCCTCGGCCTGATCCGCGAAAAGCTCGCCTTGGTGGAAATGGACGAGAGTTTCCTCAAGCGGTCGGTCAACGAAGGCTTTTCCGGCGGCGAGAAAAAGCGCCACGAAATTTTGCAAATGGCCGTATTGGAACCCAAGCTGTCGATCCTCGACGAGACCGACTCGGGCCTCGACATCGACGCGCTGCGGATCGTCGCCCAAGGCGTCAATCAACTCCACGCCCCAGACAAAGCCGTCGTCGTCGTCACGCACTATCAGCGCCTGCTCAACTACATAGTCCCCGATTTCGTCCACGTGCTCTACGAGGGGCGCATCGTCCAGTCGGGCGGCAAAGAATTGGCGCTGACGCTTGAGGAAAAGGGGTACGACTGGGTCAAGGAGCCGGTCCAATGAACGGCGTCGCCCATTATCAGTCGTGCTTTAACGACCTCGCCGGCACAGATGAGTTGGTGTCGCTGCGGCAAAAGGCTATTGAGCACTTCACCGACGCTGGCTTTCCCACGACCAAAGACGAGGAGTGGGCTTTTACCAACATCGCCCCGCTGACTCGGATCAATTTTGAACTAGCCGCGTCTGAGTCCACACCTACCGCTCTCGACGACTACCGCTACGGACTCAACGGGCTGGTCTTTATCGATGGCCACTTTGCCCCCGCGCATTCTCATCTCAACGGCCTATCCGCTGGTGTGCGCGTCGAGCGCTTAGGCGACGCCATTGCCTCAAACGGCGACCTAGTCTCAGACTCCCTAGGCCGAGTTGCCGCTACCGAGGACGAGGCATTCACCGCGCTCAACACCGCCTTCTTGCAAGACGGTGCGGTCGTTTATCTGCCCTCGGGAACCGTCGTCGAGCAACCCATCCATTTGCTCTTTGTCTCCACCGGCCAACGCGCCAACGTCGTCTCCCATCCGCGCGTCCTCGTAGTCGCCGAAGCCAACACCCAAGCGACCCTAGTCGAAAGCTACGTCGGCTTAGATTCAGAACCGTATCTGACCAACAGCGTCAGCGAATTCTTCGTCGGCCCCAACGCCGTACTCGACCACTACCGGGTCCAACGCGAATCCGCCGCCGCCTTCCACATCGCAGCGACCCACGTCCGCGAGGAACGCGCCGCCCAATTCCGCTCGACCGCCATCACCTTGGGAGGACGCCTGACCCGCCACCACGTCCACACCGCGCTAGAAGGCGAAGGCGTTGACTCCACTCTCAACGGCCTCTACATCGAAGACGGGAAGCAACACGTCGATAACCACACGCTCATCGAACACGCCCAGCCACACTGCCAGAGCCACGAATTCTACAAGGGCATTCTCGGCGGCCGGGCCACCGGCGTCTTCCGCGGCAAAATCCACGTTCACCAAGCCGCGCAAAAAACCGACGCCTATCAGGCCAACCAAAACCTCTTACTCTCGGCGACGGCCCAAATCAACACCAAGCCCCAACTCGAAATCTACGCCGACGACGTCAAGTGTTCGCACGGAGCCACCATCGGCCAACTCGACGAAGACGCCCTCTTTTACTTGCGCTCCCGTGGCATTGGCCACCAAGAGGCCGTCCGGGTGCTGACGCGCGCCTTTGCCGGCGAGGTTCTCGACCGCGTGCGCGTCCCTGCCCTCAAAGACCAACTCGACCGACTAGTCGATCACCGGCTAGATCAAGCCGCCGCCGCAGTTGCCCCATGACTGCTTCCTTTGACATCGCCAAGGTCCGCCGCGACTTCCCCGTACTCGGCGAGAAAATCCGCGGCAAGGATCTCGTCTATTTCGACAACGGCGCGACCACCCAAAAGCCGCTGACAGTCATCTACGCACTCCAGCGCTACTACGCCCGCGAAAACGCCAACATCCACCGCGGCGTCCACTTCCTCAGCCAACAGGCGACCTTTGCGTACGAACGCGCTCGCGGTCGAGTCGGCCAGTTCATCAACGCCCGCGAAAGCAGCGAAGTCGTCTTCGTGCGCGGCACCACCGAAGCGCTCAATCTCGTCGCCCACAGCTACGGTCGGTCGCAGCTAGGCCCCGACGACGAGATCATCGTCTCGCAGCTAGAGCACCACTCCAACATCGTGCCGTGGCAACTGCTGTGCGAGGAAAAGGGCGCGCGCCTGCGGGTAGTGCCCATCAGCGAGACGGGCGAGTTCCTCTTCGACGAATACGAGCGCCTGCTGTCCGAGCGCACCCGCATCGTCGCCATCGCCCACGCTTCCAACGCCCTCGGCACCATTCTGCCGGTAAAGGAAATCGCCGCCTTGGCCCATCAGCACGGCGCAGTAGTAGTCGTCGATGGAGCGCAAGGAGTACCCCATCTGCCAGTGGACGTGCAGGACCTCGACTGCGACTTCTACGCCTTTTCTGGACACAAGCTCTTCGGCCCCACCGGCATCGGCGTGCTCTACGGCAAGCAGGCCCTTTTACACGCCATGCCGCCCTATGAAGGCGGTGGCTCCATGATCGAAAAGGTGAGCTTTGACGGAACCACGTACGCTCCCCCGCCGATGCGCTTTGAGGCCGGCACGCCGCACATCGCCGGCGTCACGGGCTTAGAGACCGCCATTGATTACGTCAACTCCGTGGGCCGCGAGCAGATTGCCGCGTACGAGGCCGACTTGCTTGCGTATGCAGACGCAGCCCTCGCCGACATCCCGGGACTGCGCCTGATTGGCACGGCCCGCGAGCGCGTGGCCGTGATCTCCTTCACCCTCGGCGATATCCACCCGCACGACATCGGCACCATCCTCGACGCCGAGGGCATTGCCGTGCGCGCCGGTCACCACTGCGCCCAGCCGACCATGCAGTTTTACCAAGTGCCCGCTACAGTGCGCGCCTCGTTGGCTTTTTACAACACGCGCACGGAAATTGACGCCCTAGTCGCGGCATTGCACAAGGTCAAGAAGGTATTTGGAGGGTAGAGGCAAACAGGCACGGTAGGGGCGACCGGCCGGTCGCCCTTACAACAACATCAACAAGGTATTTCAACGATGACTGAGCTTCGCGAACTGTATCAGCAGATCATCCTCGATCACAACAAAAATCCGCGTAACTTCGGCAAGCTGCCCGAGGCCAATCGCATGCAAGAGGGCCACAATCCCCTGTGCGGCGATCACCTACACATCTATCTCCACGTGGCCGACGAGCGGATTGCCGACATCAGTTTTGACGGGTCGGGTTGCGCCATTTCCAAAGCCTCGGCTTCCCTGATGACCGCCGCGCTCAAGGGCAAGCGTCCCGACGAAGCAGTTGAGCTGTTTGAGCAGTTCCAGCAGATGGTGACTGCGGAACCAGACGCGCCCGTCGATCACCAAGCCTTGGGCAAGATGGCCGTCTTCGCTGGGGTGCGCGAGTTCCCCATGCGCGTCAAGTGCGCGACCCTCGCTTGGCACGCCGCCAAAGCGGCCATAGAACAAGACTCGTCGCCCGTATCCACCGAATGAACAATTACGAATTACGAATTAGGAGGTAGGAGGTGGGAATTCCTAATTCCTAATTCCTAATTCTTAATTAAAGGAGTCCTCCATGGAACTGTTGCACGAGAAAACCTTTCCCCCCGATTCTACCGAGGCCAAAGTCGTGGCCGTGCTCAAGACCTGCTACGATCCCGAGATTCCGGTCGATATCTTTGCCCTCGGCCTGATCTACGACGTTGAGGTCAGCGACTCGCAGGACGTCCACGTGACCATGACCTTGACCTCGCCCGCCTGTCCGGTAGCCGGCACGCTGCCGCCGGAAATCGAACACAAAATCAAGTCCCATGTCCCGGGCATTGCCACGGCCTTGGTCGAGGTCGTGTGGGATCCGCCGTGGACGATCGACATGATGACCGAAGGGGCCAAGCTCGAACTAGGCATGATGTAATCATGAAACTCAACTCGAGCGAAGAATACGGCTTGCGCTGCCTCTTGCAACTGGCTCGCCAAGCCCCCGGCAGCCTGACCATCCCGGAAATCAGCCAAGCCGAGGGCATCACCCATCACAACGTCGCCAAGCTCTTGCGCATTCTCCGCCAAGGCGGCTTTGTGGCAAGCGCTCGCGGCCAGCAAGGCGGCTACGCCCTAGCCAAGCCCCCCCACCAAATCGCCGTGGCCGACGCGCTGGACACGTTGGGCGGCCGCCTCTTCGACGCCGACTTCTGCGACCACTTCGCCGGCAGCGCGGATTGCTGCACGCACTCGCTCACCGCGTGTTCGGTGCGCGCGCTATGGGGGCAAGTACAACAGGCCGTTGATCAAATTTTATCGCGCACGACCCTCGCCGACCTGCTGGAACAGGGCTACGCCCTCGCCGACGAAGAGGCCCTGCTCGATATATCGGCTTAGGCCCGAAACGGATTCTCCTCCCCCTCGGCCCGATGCCGATAGAGCGGTTTGACCGCCTCCGGCAGGGCCTCGTAGGCTTCCCTCGGCACAATCGCATTGTTGCGCCCGCCAAATTCCACGCTCAACCACCACGGACAATAGCGCGTGATGATCGCCACCCTCGGCTCTGGGCTGGGATTCGCCGCAGTCGAATGCCATATCCGACTGTCCATCACCAGCGCACTGCCTTCCGGGCCGACGACCTGGATCTCCCCGCGAATCGGCTTGAACTGATCCATCCGCTCTTCCAGCCCTTCAGGCGTCTGGTGCATCCGCGGATTGAGCGGGTCGCGGTGGCTGCGCGGCACCACCCACGTCCCGCCCGTCTCCGGGCCAAACGGCGACAGCATCCACAGCACCGATAGCTGCATGGTCGCATTTGGGAAGGGCTGCGCCACCCGGCCAGCGAAGTCCCTGTCGGTCAGATCGTGCGGCCAATCCGAGTGAAAGCCGCGCCAGTCCAAGTCCTCGCGGTTGGGCACTTGCGTCTTAAACTCGGTCTGCGCGATCCGCACGTGCCCGCCAAAAACTGTCTGCGCCACTCCCAACAAACGCTCATCCCCCAAATACGGAGCAAACCCCGGCAAATACGCAATCAGGCAAACGCCCGGCTCGCCGTTGGGGCCGGTCTGCCGCCCGATGTGCCCACCCATGGCCTCGTAGTCCTGCTGCGCCTTTGCGTGCGCTTCTTGCACGTGCGCCCGTACTCGGTCTATAGCGTCCTCCGGAATAATCCGCTCCAACACGCACCAACCCTCGCGGCGCAATTGATCCACTTTTTCCTTTATCTCAGCGTCCATAAACCCTCTCATTCTCGGTTGCTCAAGCAATTGCGTACTGCTATACTAGACCCACTCGCGAATGCACCCTACCCTTTTCCCGGCCCTTCCCATGCACATCACCGACATCGAAGTCCACGCCATCTGCCCGCCGTATTGCGACTTCAACGCCTTGGCGCTGGCCCGCTATCACGGCGCGCGCATCCAACGCCGCGCCATCCTCGTCGTCCACACAGACAACGGCCTAGAGGGCCTCGGCGAGAACATCGGCGATGCACCCGACGGCGACGCCTTGCGCGCCAAATACATCGGCACCTCGCCCTTTGACTGGATCAACGCCGAGCAGAACCTCGCCATGAACATGGCTTGCTACGACCTAATGGGCAAGCACCTCGGCATTCCCGCGTGGAAGCTGATCGGCCCCAAGGTTCGCTCGTGGATTCCGGTCGCCGCCTGGACCGTGGCCCAAGCCCCAAGCGCCATGGCCGAAGAAGTGCGCCAAGCTGCCGCTCGCGGCTATCACTGGATCAAGTACCACGTCGATGAGATGCAGGACGTCATCGCCCAAACCGAGGCCATGCAGGAGGTAGCCCCACCCTATTTCAAGGTGCACTACGACTTCAACGCCAACAGCAACTACTACACCATGCGCACCATTCTCGCCGAGCTGGTCAAATTCCGGGTCGCTGGCCGCTTTGAAGACGTAGTCCAAGGCACGGACGAAGATGCCTACCGCATGTTGCGCGAGCAGTGCCCACTGCCGATCATCGGCCACCACGTCCCACCCGAAGCCATGACCAAGCGCTACGTCGATGGAACCATGGCTGGGCACGCCCCCATCGGCAGTGCCATCAAAGCAGCCGCCATTGCCGAGCGGCTCAACATGCCCCTCATGTACCAACAGACCGGCGGCACCATCAACCAAGCCTTCTTAGCCCACGAAGTCGCGGTTTTCAAAATGGCCACCATCGACCACGTCAATGGCTGTCACTTGTGGCAAGAGGACATCGTCAAAGACCCCATGCCTGTAATAGACGGCAGCGTCGCCGTGCCCGCTGGACCGGGGCTAGGAGTCGAACTCGACCGCGCCCAATTGGAAAAATTGGCCAGCGCGGCCCCGGTCGACAAAGGCCGCTTCTTGGTCCGCATCCGCTCCGCCGGTGGCCTCACCGCGTATGTGCGCCATGACCCCGACCCGAACGGCTCTACTGACAATCTGCGATTCCACGACCGCTTGCACCGCCAAGGCATCCCTGGGCGACCCCCTTCGTACGCCAACTCGCTCACCACTGAATTCTGGGACGAGAACAAAGACCCCGAGCACTTTGAGGAACTGTGGCAGGCTACGGCCGACGGCCCTTTATGGAAAGAGGAACATTAGATGAACGAAGACGAAAAGTATTTTTTCGATCTCAGCGGCTACATCATCGTGCGCGACGTCTTGTCCGCCGAGGACATCGCGCTGGCCAACGAGGCCATTGATCGCCATGCCGATCAGATCCACGAGCGCACCGGTGAGCTGTCGCTATCGGCTGGCTCCAAGGCACTCGAAGGCGTCACCGGCCGCGGCGACCTCGGCGGCGCGCTCTCCTGGCCCGACCCGCATGGCCGACCCTTCCGCGACATGCTGGTCAATCCCAAGATCGTGCCCTATCTGCACGAGATTCTGGGCACAGGCTTCCGCCTCGACCACAATCTCGGCATCATCACCATGCGCAAAGGGGCTGAAGGCCACCTCCTGCACGGATCGTCTGGCCCCAGCTTTGACCGCCACCAGTACTACATCTTCAAAGACGGCAAAATGCACAACGGCCTGACTGTCGCCGCTTACCAACTAACAGATGTCCGCGAAGGCGACGGCGGCTTGTGCTTGATCCCCGGCAGCCACAAGGGCAACTATCCCTGCCCGATGGCGCTCCGGCGCAACGAGGCGTACCGCGAATTCATCAAGCCGATTACCTGCAATGCCGGCGACTGCATCATATTCACCGAGGCCACCACCCACGGTACCTTGCCTTGGACCGCCGACCACGACCGCCGCACTGCCCTCTTCCGCTTTTCACCGGGCAACCTCGCCTACGTACCCCACAACTGGTCTGAGGGCATGCTCGCCCTAATGACCGACGAGCAGCGCAAAGTCCTAGAACCGCCCTATCACGCACGGCTAGAGCGGCCCGTATTGGACGTGTAGCCGCGTCCTATTTGACGAAATAACCACGCCCATCAATCAACCAAAACCTTCAACAAAACCCATAGCTCAGGAAGCCTTCATGTCTAAACGCAAAATCGTCGTCACCGGTGCCTCTGGATACGTCGCCGGTCGCATGTTGCCCGCCCTACAGGAACGCTACGAAACCGTTCTACTGGATGTGAAAACAACCAATCGCCAAGGCGAAGAAGTAGCAGAAATCCACATCGCCGATCTCGTGGAGAAAGACCGCGATGCCTACCGGGAACACTTCAGAGGTGCCGACGCGGTAGTCCACTGCGGCTTTATCCGAACCGGTCAGGGCGAACAGCGCTTCTGGAACGAGGCCGACAATATCACCATGGCCCACAATGTGTACCGAGTCTGTCAAGACGAGGGCGTGCGGCGAGCCGTGATCGTCAGTTCCAATCACGCAGCCGACTACTACGAAAATTTGATCTGGTCGGGACGCATGGACTTCGTCACGCCCGATATGCTGCCGCTGTCGGACAATTTCTACGGCTGGGCCAAGGCATCCTATGAACTGCTGGGCTTCATGTTCGCCTGCGGCAAGGAGGGGCCAGTCCTAGAAAATGTGCAATTGCGCATCGGCGGCCCCCGCGAGACCGACATCGACAGTTGCGACAACGACCTACAGCAAATGCACCGTGGCCTAGGAGCCTATCTCAGCGTGCGCGACCAAGTGCAATTGGTAATCAAGAGCATTGAAACCGAAGATATCCGCGACGCCAACGGCGTGCCCTTCCAGATCTTCTACGGCATCAGCGGCAACGCACACAACTTCTGGAGCTTGGCCAATGCCCGGCGCGTAATCGGCTACGCACCCCAAGATGACAGCCAAGTGCGCTTTGCCGACAAAATCGCGGCGATTACGCAGGCGGCGCGAGATAAGGTAGGATGAGCAAATTGGACGACGAAATTCGCGTTAATGCAGAAGAACTACTGGAACTAGTCGTCGCCGTTTTCGAGCGGTGCGGTATGTCGAACGCAGACGCCACCCTACTGGCTGATTCGCTCGTGGACGCAGATCTATGCGGAACCCACTCACACGGCGTCATCCGGGTGCCCGAGTACGTGGAGAAACTGACAGTTAAAGGCGTGGACCCGACCGCCAAGCCCGAAATCGTCCGCGAAGGTCCCTCGTTCGTCCTAGTGGACGGACGCAATTCAATGGGACAAATCGGCACTGCCTTGGCCATGCAGAAGGTGATCGGCAAGGCAGTGCAGACCGGCATCGCAGCGGGAGCCATTCGCGGCAGCAATCACTGCGGTGCCATGGCGTATTTCACCCGCATGGCGCTGCCGCACGACATGATCGGAATCGCGACCACAAATGCGATCCCAACGATGGCACCTTGGGGAGGTACCGAGCGGATCTTGGGCATTAATCCGCTTGCGATATCCGTACCGGCAGGAGAGATGTCTCCCATCGCGTACGACGCCGCGTTTAGCGGGTCTTCCCACGGAAAGATTCGGATCTACCAACAGAAAGGGATGCGCATACCCGAGGGGTGGGTCATAGACCGGGAAGGCCAGCCCACGACCGATCCCATGGCGGCGGTCGACGGCTTGCTAGCCCCCATCGGCGGGTTCAAAGGGGCTGGGCTGGCGATGATCATGGGCATCCTTTCGTCTATGCTTTCCGGTGCTAGCTACGGGACCGAATTAGGGAGTATCGAGGAGGGACCGATCCCCGGCGAAGACGGCCACTTCGTCGCCGCTATCCACGTCGCCTCCTTCGAGGACATCGAACGCTTCAAGTCAAGAGTGGACGCCGCCATCCAGCAGATCCACGACTGCCGGCTCGCGCCCGGTTTTGATCGAGTGTACGCCCCAGGCGAACTAGAAGCGATTCGCCGCGACGAATATCGCGAGAAGGGAATCCCCCTCAACCGCGTAACGCTGACGGACATGAGGAAAACATCAGAGCGACTCGGTATCGACGTGAACGCATACGAATGGCTTTAGAAAATCGGGGGCCTCTACCCTGCGACTCAATTCCAACTACCACCAACCAAGCATCTTCCACCAGATCAGCCCGACACCCAACCAAATTGCCAGATGATACAGCGATACCAAGAACCCGCTAGCGAACCACCTTCGCGGTGATACGTAATCTAGACCAAAGTAGATAATCACCGGCCCCGTCGAGTAGTTAGTCGTACATCCACAAAGATTAGAAAAGTATGCGAATATAGCGACCGTGAGCATCGCCGGAGCCCCCGCGCCTAGCGCCACCGCTAAAAACACCGTACCCATCGCGGCAATGTGCGCCGACAGCATCGAAAAACTGTACATCGAATAGAAGTAAATCAGAGCCATAATCAAGACAACTGTTATACCGCTGACATCAGTAAACCACACGCCGACATCTTGGGCAAACCAATCAATAAACCCGTGCTCTTTGAGGCTTCTCGCCATAGTCAGCAAACCACCAATCCATATAAGCGTCTCCCACGCCTTGTCGTTCTCCACCATGTCCTGCCACTTTTCAGTATTGGTAATGAGCAAAACGGAGACGCCGATCCAAGCAACCAACGTTGTATGCATTCCATGCAACGGTTTGCTCACCCACAATAGGAGTAAGACCGGCAACACGATCCCCATAATCTTCTCGCCCCTACTCCACCTACCCATCTCCTCAAGTTCCCTTCGTGCGACCGCCTGCGCTGCACGAGTATCTGTCAGTGTCGGCTTTGCTAACAGAAAAATAAATACCGGCAACAAAGCTAGTCCGACGAGTCCCGGAACCACAGACCCAAGCGCCCACGTCCCCCAATCAAAGGTGACGCCAAACACCGCTTGGGCGGCCTGCGCCACCATTGGATTGGCCGCCATGCCCGTGAGAAACATCGCCGCGGTGATCAGATTGGCGTGCGAACCAACCAGCGCAAGATAAGTCCCCGCTCGTTCGGGATGCCGCGTCGGATAGGAGTCCAACGCTTCGGCCAAGGAGCGCACGATGGGCGCTAAAATGCCGCCACCGCGTGCGGTGTTGGAAGGCACCACCGGCCCCAGCAACAACTCCGCACCACAGATCGAATATCCCAATCCCAACGGCGATTTCGCCAAGCGACTGACCAATAAAAGCGCCAACCGACGACCCAATCCCGTGCGGATAATACCGCCCGCAAGCAGAAAAGCGGCGACGATCAACCAGACCATTGGATCGCCATAGCCAGACATCGCCTCTTGTATTGTAATCGCGCCAGTCGCCGTCAATGCAACTAAACCGAATATCACCATCGCGCCAATCGGGTAGGGGCGCAGAATAAAGCTGGTAATCACCGCAATAAAAACCGCAAAGACGTGCCACCCCCTGACCGGCAGGTCTGCAGGAATAGGCATTAACCAGAGGGCTCCGGCCAAAAGCACACAAACCCCAAATCGCCAAAAACTCTGCTGCCCCATCCGTTCCGTCACTGAATGCTCCTTCCCTTGTCAAAACTCTCGCAAAAAAGCGGCTCTTCATAATAGACCCCATCGCGGCAAACGTCCAGATGAGCGCGGATCGGCTCAAGGCGGCGATGGGATCGTTTCTTTGTTCTTGCATGAGGACTTTTTTCGACGTATTAATTGTGTAGGCGCTGTGTTTAGGTCTTGGTTGCAATCCTGCAACAACCACAAATAAGACCTAACTCGTTAATATATTATAATTTATATCACTGTTGGCATTTTATCGGGGAGGGTACAATGGCCAATAAGGTGACGATTTTTGGTGCGGGCAGCGTGGTGTTTTCGCTCGGCTTGGTCAAGGATTTGTGTCTGACCAAGGCACTGAACGGTAGCCACGTCTGTTTTATGGACATCAATGAGGAAGTGCTTGATGTCATTTATGCACTCGGGCAGCGCTATGCCGAGGACTTGGGTGCAGATATGACGTTTGAGAAGACTGCGGATCAGGAAGCCGCGTTAAAAGACGCCGATTTTGTAATCAACACGGCAACGGTGACGCATAACGAATACTTCATGCAGCGCCGACGCAATATGACGGCTAAACTCGGCTATTTTTACGACAGAACTGGGATGCCCGAATATCACAATTTGCAACTAATGTTAAATGTTGCAAAAGGCATGGAGAACCTGTGCCCCGATGCGTGGATTTTGTTGGCCGGCAATCCAGTCTTTGACGGAACGACATTGATGACGCGGAAGACGGGGATTAAGGTGTGCGGGTTGTGTCATGGGCATTACGGCTACGCGGGCGTAGCGCGCACATTGGGCCTAGACCCCGATCAGGTGACGTGGCAGGCACCGGGGCTAAACCACAATATATGGCTGACGGATTTCATCTATGAAAACGAAGACATGTATCCAAAGCTGGATCAGTGGATTGCCGAGAAGAGCGAGGCGTACTGGGAGCGAATGACCCGAGAGGGCAAGGCGATCCCCACGCAAATGTCGCGCGCGGCAATTCACCAATACAAGCTGTATGGCCTGATGCCCATCGGCGATACTCCTCGGCGAGGCGGCTGGTGGTATCACACGGATTTGGCGACGCGGCAATACTGGTATGATCCCAATGGCGGCAAAGATACGCCAGCCGGGCGCGATGCAGTGCTGGCCGGCAAGGCGAAAAAATACGAGCAGATGAAAGCAGCGGCCTACGATGAGAAAATCCGGCCGATTGATCTGTTTGGCGCTCAGATGACGTCCGAGCAGCACATTCCCATTATGAATGGATTGGTCAACAACGTGGAAGGTCAGTTTCAAGTCAATGTGCCCAATTGCGGTGCCCTGCCGGGCATTCCCGACGACGTAGCAGTGGAAGTTCCCGCGATTGTCAATAAGAAGGGCATTCAGCCTTTGCGCGTGCCGCCATTGCCCAAGAAAATTATGCTGGAGTGCATCTATCCCGACTGGCTCAAGATGGAGCGCACCCTCGAAGCAGTCTTGTCGGGCGATAAATCAATGATGCTGTTTGGCGTGCTCGGAAGCAAAGAGACAAAGTCTTATGAGCATGGGTTGGAGACGCTGGACGCGCTGTTTAACATTGAACCCAACGAACCGATGAAGTACGTGGAAGATATCAACGCGCATTTTTCCTGGCCAAAGAATTGGTCGTAAGAGAAAACATCCACAAAGGCTAAATAGCGATGAGAGACACAGGTGGCACAGTGGCAGTAACCGGTGCTGCGGATTTTCTCGGCAGCCATATATGCCGCGCCTTATTGCACTGCGGATATGCGGTGCGTGCTGTTACGCACGAGGGTAGCAATGGCAAACTTCCCGATGATCTGAGCGAACAGGTCGAATTGCAGCCGGCCGATGTCCGCAACCCCGAGTCGTTGAACCAAGCATTCCAACATGCTCACGCCGTCGTACACAGTGCTGATATTATGACAGTTGACTCTGATCCCAAAGGGTTGGCTGACGAAGTCAACTTGATAGGTACGCGCAATGTGATTCAAGCATGTATTGGTACCGGCGTTCGCCGACTGGTACACATCAGTTCCGTACACGCATTCAGTCCGCTGCGCGGAACGATTCTAAGTGTCAGTTCAAAACTGGGTCAGAACTCCAAGATCCCCTACACGGCCACCAAAGCCGAAGCGCACGTAAGCGTTCTCGACGCGGCGAGAAGCGGTTGGCTCAATGCATCTATCGTCTGTCCTTCGAACCTCATAGGTCCCGGCGACAGCGAGCCGACCCGCGTCGGTAGCGTGTTGCTCGCCATGGCGCGTAAACGACTCCCGTGTCTCATCAATGGAGGATTTTGGTGGAGCGACGTGCGAGACGTGGCGAATGCCATAGCCAACGCGGTAGAGGCGAGTGGATACGGGGGCGAAGTTTATTTTACTGCGGGGCAATACGCAAAGACCAGCCAACTGGCGCGTCTGTGTTCCCAAGTTCTGGGGCGTAAAGTAAAGCGTCCCGTCGTGCCCTATTTTATGGCTCGGACAGCCTTGCCCCTAATTAAATCACGTGCTGCGAAGCGCAGCCTATCGTCTCTTTACTCCCGCAATTCGCTCAAACTCTTACACGACTGCCCGGCAGCCGTCGATGAATCCTTAGCGATAAGTCAATTGGGATACGAGTCTCGGCCACCTGAAGAATCGATCCGCGACGCCCTCAATTGGTTCACAGAGCAGGGAATTCGTGCGTGATCGGGGAACTTTTCGCTTTTGAGGGTCTCACGCGCTTGGTATCGCGCAACATTTGAGAATTACCCTGCACAACGGTACGCCATCGTGCCGAGATTGATTTGAACGCGCGATTCCCTATGGTCCCGCTCGTCGCTCAATAATGGGTAAAACCACATGCGACGGATGTTCGGGGTCGTGGTAAATCGCCTGCTCTGCAATCTCAAACCGCCGCTCAACGCCCAAGTCGCCGCCCGTGTTCGGATTCACGTCAAAGCGCGGCCAGTTGCTGCTGGAGATGTCTAAGCGAATCCGATGTCCCTTCTTGAAGACATTGGATGTTGGATACAATTGAAAGACGAACTCGTACACCTTCCCCGGTTCCAATAACTCTGGAGCATCCCAACTGTTCCGATAGCGGGCGCGGATGATTGAGTCCGTCAGGTTGATAGAAAGCCCATCGGGATAGTCATCACTCAATGGACAAACGTCGATCAGTTTGGCTGTGAAGTCGGTATCGCGGGTCGATGACGAGGCGTGGAGTTTAACCGTAATGGGTCCCGTGACTTCCACATCTCCTTCTAACGGATTGGTCTGAAAGGTCAGCACATCGCTGCGGGCATTGAGGGGCAAGGTGTCTTTGCAGCCAAAGAACCTAGCGTCTCCGCGCTGGTCAAACGCGCCAGCACCCATGATGGGGTCCGCCGCGGAGATCCCGCCGCCAATGGTTGGAACGGGATCGCGCGGATCAAAGCTAAAGCGACTTGGTGCGTGGTCAGTCGTTGGTAGCGCGGTGGCTAGCTCGCCGTCGGCGTGCAGATAGTACGGCGTGAACTGGGTGTCGGGCAGGGGGAAATCCTGCTCGTCGCGCCAATAGCCGCCGTGATGGAGGCGTCCCTGATAGTTAGCCGAGCCCTCGCCCGTGCCCATCGCAAAAATCTTGACCGGCGACCAGTCGGCAACTTCTGTGTGTAGCCCTTTGAGGAAGTGGTCGAACCACGCCAGCCGCAGGTCGTTGTAATTGATGAAGGAGTGATTGCCGAAATCGACATCGCCGGCATTCGACACGCTCCAGCCGCCGTGCGTCCACGGCCCCATCAACAACACCTGCCGCGACTTTTTCATTTTGCTCAGCGCAGTAAAATTCTCACAGGTCGCCCGCGCATACGAGTCATACCATCCACCTAGGTAAAGCGTCGGCACATCGGCGTGCTCTTCGTAATACTGGGAGATCGCATACCCGCGTTGCTTCCAATAGTCGTCGTATTCTCCGTGCGTAAACAGATCGAGCACCCATTGCTCGTAATTCGGCAGCATCCGCAACGGCGAGGTGCCTTTCTTCAGCGGAGCGCGCAACACCCATTCGTCCACATTGGCAAACGCCTTGTCAACCGCGGCTTTGAGGTTGACATCGGCCAGCGCTTCCTTGCTGGTGGTCGCCATGCGAAAGGCATAGATCATGAACCGTTGTTCGAGCGCGCCGTTTTGCCGCATCGAACAGTGGTAGTAATTCGACGCGCCAACAGCGACGATCATCGTCGTCAGGTGCGGCGGATTGAGCGTTGCCAGCGCCGACTGGTCGCTGCCGCAATACGACCCACCCATCGTGCCAACCTTCCCATCACCCCACTCTTGCGCGGCGAGCCATTCCACCGTGTCGTAACCATCGGGGGCTTCCTTGGCAAAGGGATACCACTCGCCTTCGCTGGCGAATCGGCCGCGCACATCCTGAATAGCGCAGACGTAACCGCGCCGGGCGTAGTACGCACCGTTCGTCACATTGCCCGCTGCCGCCTTGTCGTAGGGGGTGCGTTCCAAAATTACCGGGAATTTTCCCTCCGCCGGTTGACCTTTCAGCGCAGGCAAGTAGATGTCAGTGGCCAAGCGGACACCATCCCGCATCGGAATCATCACGTTGGATTGGCAAATCGCATCGTATTGCTGATGTGAACCTCGATATGATTCGGGCATGAGTTTTCCTCTTAAAGCGCTTTGGGCTTCAGACGGCTGTTCAATCCGGCAGCGGATCTTCGCCCGCATAGGGCTGATCGCCCACTTTTTCCTGTAGGCGGCGCAATTCCCCGCGCAATTGGCGCACTATGTCGGCGTAGGCTGGGTCGCGGTACACATTGACCAATTCGCACGGATCCTTTTCCAGATCGAACAATTCCCACTCCGGCTCTTTGGGTTCGTCTAGAGCACCGGGCTGACATAGGGCGTCGGCATAGTAGTAGATGAGCTTGTAGTGCAGGGTGCGGACTCCGTAGTGGGCGTACACGTGGTGGTGCGCCAAGTGCATCCAGTAGCGGTAGTACATCGCCGTCTGCCAGTCATCCGGGGTTCGTCCCTCTAGCACGGGACGCATAGAGCGGCCTTGGAACGAGTCGGGAATGGCAACGCCGGCATAGTCGAGGAACGTGGGGGCAAAGTCAACGTTGAGGATCATGTCGGCGTTGACGCTGCCAGCGGCAATGGCGTGCGGATAGCGGATGAGGAAGGGCATGCGCAGCGATTCCTCATACATGAAGCGCTTGTCGTACCAGCCGTGGTCGCCGAGGAAAAAGCCTTGGTCCGAGGTATAGACGACAATGGTGTCGTCGGCAATGCCCTCGGCATCGAGATAGTCGAGCACGCGGCCGACGTTGTCATCTACCGAGGCGACGCAGCGCAAATAGTCCTTTATGTAGCGCTGGTACTTCCACCTTTTCTCCTCTTCTGGAGTCAGCCCTTCGGGTACGGGCCGCTTGAGATCGGTGGCATTGAGGTCGCGGTCAACGCGCATTTTGGCGGCCCCGGCGGCTGCCGCTCGATTCTGGTAATCGTCGTCAAAGGTCTCTGGCTCGGGGATATCCTCGTTTTCGTACAAATGGGCGTGTTTTTCGTCCGGCTCCCAAGGGCGGTGCGGGGCCTTGTGGTGGTACATCAAACAAAAGGGCCGCTCCTTGTCGCGCACTCCAAGCCAGTCGAGCGACAGGTCGGTGATAATATCGGTGGTGTAGCCCTGGTATTGGACCTTGTCGCCGTTGCACACCATCTCTGGGTCGAAGTAGGGGCCTTGGCCTTGAAGGATGTTGTAGTAATCAAAGCCGGTGGGCCAGTGGGCTGGCCCCTGGCCTAGATGCCATTTGCCGACGATGGCGGTCTGGTAGCCGACGCCCTGCAAGAGCTTGGCAAAGTTGAGCTGGCGGTTGTCGTGGCGCGAGTTTAAGGTGGTCATGCCGTTGACGTGATTGTACGTGCCGGTGAGGATGGTCGCGCGGGAGGGACCGCAAATCGAATTGGTGCAAAAGCAGTTGTTAAAGCGCATGCCGCCCTGGGCAATGCGGTCGAGGTTGGGCGTGGTGTTGATGCGGCTGCCGTAGCAACTCATGGCATGGGCCGCGTGATCGTCGGTCATAATGAAGAGGATATTGGGACGAGACATGGAACTCCTTGCGAAAGGGTTAGTAAATGACAGCGACGGGGTGCACAGCCACGTCCTCACCCGCAGCGGCACCGAGATCAATGTGGCAGAGGTACAGACCCGGAGGCACCAGCGCCCCTTGGGCATCGCGCCCGGACCACGTATAAGAAGCGAAATCTCCACCCGCAGCGGCCAACTCGGCCACCATGCGGCCCGCCAAGTCGAATACCCGCACCCGTGGCGTCGCCGTCTCCACCTTGAAGACTACGAAGCGGATATGCACTTGGTCGTTGATCCCGTCGCCGTTGGGAGTAAGGGTGGGTGGAGCCAACTCTAGATCGCCGATGAGTCGGTCGCTGCCGGTCAGATCCGGCAGAAGCACCACGTTGGCGCGCCGCGCCGCGGCCTCCACGGACTGCCACAGGCCCGGCCGGTCTCCATGACCAAGCTCCGCGCTGAAGACCGTAGCATTGCGCCACAGACGCGCAGTGAAATGAACCTCTAGCGAATCGCCGCCAACGCGCTGGCCCAGGTTCACGAATAGGGAGTCGCCCCGCTGCGCAACCTCCTCTAGAGCGATAGTCTCGCCGGCAAGGGTTACTTCCACCGCTCCAGTCTCCAGCCAGCCGCCGGGAGCGACGAGCCGCAGCCGGTCGAAGCCGCTGTCGTCTTCGGCAGCCGTCGGCCACAGCATATAGGTAAAGCGCGTGTCCTCGTTGGGCTGGGCCTCGCGCGGCCAAATCTCCCCCTTGGCCTCGGTCACCAAGGCGTCCTCAAATTCGATCGCCAGCGAGCGCAACACCGGCGCGACTCGCGGATCCTCGGTCGAGAGCAGGGCCTCTAGCTGAATGAAGCGGCGCGGGCTATCCGACTGGAAGGCTTCGCCCGAAAGCTGATAGACATTGCTCCACGCGCCCCAATCATCGCCTACTACTAGCGCGGTATCCACCTGCCCGCGCAATACCTTGGGCGAGCTGAGCCACTTCTCTTCGGTTACTACTTCGCCGATCTTATTGTGATACGTGTACTTCTCGCTGAGCTGCACGCCCGAGCGGGAGCGCAGCTGCATCCGCGTTCCCACTGGCAAATCCGCATCCCACGACAAGTGCTTTATCGCCTTGGCACGGCCATCGCCGACGATCGCGCCCAAGTCGATAAAGCCCGAGCGCAGCACCACTTGCGCCGGATAGCCGGGCGAAAACAGCATGAGTTCGGCCGCGCGCGCGTGCCACTCATGCGAAGTCAGGAAGCCGTGCCAGAACAGGTAGCGCACTTTGCGCGGCTTGAACAGATAGCGATAGTGCCGCTCTGGACCAGCGAAGGGATTTTGCTCGTTGCCGTGGCCCACCAAGCGATCGTAATCTACCTCGCCCGAGGTCGTGCGCCGACCATCCGAGACCAAGAAGGCAAATCCCGTGCCTCCGTTGCGCACCGAAGAACCGGACGCTCCCTCGCCTTGGTTGTTGAAGTAGAGGAATATCTCGTCAATCCAGAACTGGGCCCCTAGATCCAGTTCCCACCACAGCCCTTCGTTGCGCCAACCGGAGATGGCTCGATAGGTAGTGAACTTGTTGGCGTAGGTATTCATGTCGCCGTCAACCAAGCCCTCCACGTCGCGGACGACTAGGCCGGTTTTGAAGGTCCCTCCGCGCTCTAGGACACCGAGGATAAGATTGTCACCGACGGCGCTGACCTCGACCTCGGCGAGAGCTGCATCCGCACTCTGCTCATCGACGCCGATGCGAATGTACTGGATAACCCGAAAGCGCGACGCGTCCTCAAACACCACGTCCAAGCCGGGGTCTAGAATCCGCGTGACGTCGTTGCGCCCGCTCAGCCCGATGCGGATCTCGGTCTCTTGGTTGGGTAAGGTCGTCTGATACACCGACTCAAAGCGGAAGATATCCTTGCGGGGATCAATCGTCCCTCCGGTGGCCACATAGACCGTAAACTGCCGCAAGGGACGCGCGCCTTCTCGGTCGGGAAAGCGCAAGCGCAGCTCTTCGGCCAACACCGCCCGTCCGAGGTCAATCTCGACTTCCCACTTGGCCAGCGGATCGGCGGGGTCGGGCTGCCAGAAGGTGTTGGCGTCGCCGTCGATGATATTGGCGGCGTCGCCTATGTTGGACCCAGCCCGAAAGATGCCGCCCTGCACAGCTTTCCGCTCCATCGTATCGTGGAAAAAGTCGCCCGCATTGCGCACGGGATCGATGTTCTTGCGGAACTTGACCAACTCTAAGTGCCCAGACGGGCCGAGTTGCACCAACCCTTGCGGCAGTTGCCAAGTCTGCCACTTTTCGGCGCTATCAAAGGTAAAAACCTCGGCCGCGAGGGGGCGGGCTAACAGGCTGAGAATTGCACACCAGAAAAAGATCGCCATGCGTTGCTTCCTTAATAGGCCAAGCCAACGGGCAGAAGTGCCCGTCCGTGCTGGGCCTCGGTCACCAACGCCAGCTCCAATAAGTACAAGCCCGGCGGCAAAAGTGCGCCCTGCTCGTCGCGGCCATCCCAAAAGGCCCGCTGCGGACCCGTGCCCTGTGCGCCGATCTCCACGTGGGCGCGACGGTTGCCCGCCAAGTCGTACACATCGAGTACCACCGGCACGGGAGCGGGTAGTAGGAAGAGCGCGTATTCTATAGCTAAGCGGTCGTTGACCCCGTCGCCGTTGGGCGTGACCACCCCGCTCGACAAGCGCACGCGTTGGACGATCTCTGCGGCCGGGTTCGCAGCCCCGAGCACCCGCAGGCTATTGGTGGAAACAGCGGCGCTGGCATCGCCCGGCTCAATCGGTTGTGGCAGGCGGTTCTCGTCCTCGGTCAACACCTCGCCAGTGAAGGTCGTCGCGCGCGCAAAGACTTCCGCGGCAAAGACCACGCGCAGCGGCTCGTTGGACGCAGCAGTCACTTTGTGCGGCAGCAATACCTCCAAGCTCGCGTCGCCTTCGACCACGGCCAGCGGCTCGACGACCGCGAGTGGATCGCCCATTTCCAAGCGCGCAAACTCGGGCGCAATGCCCGTGTGGATTCGCACCCGGTCAAAGCCTCCTTCGGCGGCACTGGCAAACGAGGCGCGCACGTCGTACACAAACGTCTCTCGCGCCCCCAGCTCGACTTGGACAAAACCCGGAGGAGGCTGCATGTCGGCTGCGCGCGCTACTTCGCCCACGATCTGCGCGGCCAAGGGCGGCGAGGTTTCAATCCACAGCGAATCAAGTTCCACCCAGTCGCCAAACGCCCGGCTTTGCAGGGTGATTTGGAGTTGCAAATGCGAGCCGTTGCGCAAGTCGAGCCAAGTGCCGGATTCTGTGATGGGGCTGGACCAAAAAGACCAATTCTCGCTGTCGTAGCCAATGGACGCGCGGATGCCGGGCTGGCGGTCGATTCGCAGGATGCCCTCGGTCTCAGGTAGGCGTAGGTCGTTTTCGTAGCGCTCGCGCGTCACCACAAATTCCTTGCCCGAGTCCGTGTACTCGTGGTATATGTTGGGGTCTCCGTCGCGGCCGGCCCGCACCTCCACCTCCACCCACGCCTCGGCGTCTGACACGACTACGGCCTCTTCGCCAACCATCCGCATGGTGCGCGCTGCCCACGCCAAGCGGCCAAAGTTCACCTCGGTCCCCAAGTCGAGAATTTTGCTGCGGTAGATGGCTCGCTTGGGCACGCCGCGGCCGGTGAGCACAAATTCGGCAATGGTGCCGCGCACCGTATTGCTGTCAGTGGTGCGCTGCTCATCGAGCACAGATGCTTTGCGCTGGTAGCGCACAAGGCGCACGTATTGCTGGGGGAAATCGATCTCTACCTCTGGTTCAAAGTTGACCGGCACGTCGGCGATGAGGGTGTTTAAGCGGCGATAGCCCCTTTGCGCGAGGATGTCGCCCGCCTCGGCGGCAATGCTCACCTCAAAGGCCGGCACGGGATCTTGGTTGAGCGGCACGCCATCGGAGCGGGTTCCCTCGGTCGGCGTGACAAACCCAAAGCGCCTAGCTGGCACGGGTACGCCGATATCGATGGTCCAATAGCCATCGCGGGCCGTGTTGTACGTGCTCCGCAACCCATCCACGTAGAGCGGGCTGTCGAAGTACGAAGTCCGGTTGACATTGGTACCGTCCAGGTACCACAGCCGCGGCTGATGCCCGTCGATGTACCCTAGTTCGCGCGGGGCGATCAGTTCGGACCAACCCGCTACCGCCAAGAACATGTTGTCGCCGTCGGCAAAGTACACGGGCCGGATGCGCTCGGCGTCGACATCCACGATGATCCGCGTGGTGTCGCTTCCATCCCACGCCAACCCGGCCCCGCCGATTTGCCACAGCGATATTTGTGCTTCCGCCGAGGAGCACAGCGCAAGTGCGAGCAGTGCGATTCTGTACATCGGTGCGCGTACCATCACGCCCTCCTGTTGAACGGCACTCAATATAATGCAATGCATAACGGCAAGCTATTGACGCGAACGCGTCCGGCTCCCTTTATATCCCAACCCATCTCACCTCAACAAGGAGCTTTTCCACATGGGCAAATCAGGGTACGACGATACCCCCATGCTACCCAACTCTCCCTATTGCGTCCACGATCACCAACGGCCCGCCCCGGCGGTGGTGACGCCCGGCAGCGACAACAGCCCCCCCTCCGACGCGGTCGTCCTCTTCGACGGGACTAGCCTCGACGGCTGGCAGAGCGTCAACGGCGGCGACGCCCCTTGGCAGTTGGCCGACGGCTACATGGAGGTCGCGCCTCGTTCCGGCGATATCGTCAGCACGGCGCGCTTTGGCGACGTCCAGTACCATCTCGAATTCGCCTGTCCCAGCGAGGTCAAAGGCGAGAGCCAAGGGCGCGGCAACAGCGGCGTCTTCCTCATGAGCCTGTACGAGATCCAAGTCCTCGACGGGTACGACAACCCCACGTATGCCGACGGCACCACGGCCGCGGTCTATGGCGAGTACCCGCCGCTGGTCAACGCCTGTCGCCCGCCCGGCGAATGGCAGACCTACGACATCTTCTGGACGGCCCCGCGCTTCAATGGTGCCGAGCTAGTCAGCCCAGCCTACCTCACCTTGGTCCACAACGGCGTCTTGGTCCACCACCACGTCGAGGTCTTAGGCCCCACGGGCCACCGCGGCGTCTATCGCTACGAAGCGCATCCCCCCACCGGGCCGCTCCGCTTGCAAGATCACGGCGACTTAGTGCGCTATCGCAATATTTGGGCGCGGCCCGTGAAGGGATACGACGAAAGCTGAGGTACAGCTACATGGAAAAGGCAAAGGGCTGCGAGTGCAATCTCGCAGCCCTTTGTTGTGTACATCCAACCGTGTTGGCCGCGGTGAACGCCAACAGGAGCTTACATCCCAACAGCCTTATCACCCCGCTTTGACCATCGACTTCGACCAACCGGCCAGTTTTAATTTTTTCGTACAAACACATGCCCCACTCACTCGTCTCCTATACGAAGGGAGACGAGGTATATGTATCGCACGACAGCCTATGTGGGTCATTTCCTCGCGCGCTTTGAGAGGAATGTCAAGCTGTATATGGCCTGTGCCGCCCTGATCGGGTTTTCGGCGTTCGGCATCTACAGCGTCCTGTTCAATCTCTATCTGCTGAGAATGGATTATGACGTCGGCTTGATCGGTCATTTCAACGCCGCAGGCTTGCTGAGCTTTGCCCTTTTCAGCCCGATAGCCGGCAATTGGGCGCGCAGGGCCGGGTACCGGCGTACTCTGATGGGGGGCATGTCTCTCATGGTCATGGGGTATCTGCTAATGGTTCCACTAAGTGTGTTCGCGGGTGCGGACAAAACAGCGGTGGCTACGAGGACCGATACTCCGCCGGTCGTCGACGGGCATTTGAGCGATCATTGCTGGGCTCTGGCAGTGCCCACCACCGATTTCATCCTGCTGGACCCGGTCGAGGGCGCTCCGGCGGCCAATCAGACGGTCGTGAAAATCCTCTACACTGAGGATCAGCTATACATCGGCCTGTTCATGGCTGATTCCAACGCCGAGAATATTGACGCGCGGGTGGTTCCCAGGGACGGTCGCTTCGCCCCTCGGGACCTGATCGGCATATTGCTTGACACCCAGCACGACCATCGCAACGCCTATGGATTCTACATCAATCCCTACGGCATCCAGCACGACTTCCAGATGACGGACGACGGTGCGAAAGGGTACCGGGGCAACAACAAGGGTTGGGATGGAGTCTGGCGGGCAGAGGCTGCGGTTTTAGACACTGGTTGGTCCGCCGAAGTGGCCATCGCCTTCTCCACGTTATCCTTTGCCGCCGGGGACGACATGGTATGGGGGTTTAACTTAGAGCGTCTATCCATCACGGGAAGGGAGCGCAGTCACTGGGCCGCTATCTATCAGGAGGACGGCTCCGTTCTGAGGGTCTCGAAAGCCGGTCACTTGGTCGGATTGCGGGGAATAGACCCTGGGCTCCGTCTCGAATTGCTTCCCTATGCCGCGTCCGGCGTCGATAGGACGCACGCCGATTGGCGAGGAGAGACGGCCGACGCGGGCTTGGACGTGAAATACGGCGTCGCTGCGAATGCAACTTTGGACATAACCGTGAATCCAGACTTCGCGCAAATCGAGGCCGACGAGGAGGAGATTAACCTGTCTCGCTTTCCCCTTTTACTAAAGGAAAGGCGTCCGTTCTTCGTCGAAAACGCGGACTTCCTCGGCAAACACGGATTGTTCTACAGCCGACGGATCGCCGATCCGGATTTCGGCGCTAAGTTTATCGGCAAAGCTAAGGAATACACGCTCGGCATCCTGACGGCGCAAGACCGAGGCGAAGCTGGCGTAAGGCCGCAGTTCGGCGTTTTAAAGCTACAGAGGGAACTATTCCACAATTCGACCGTAGGCGCGTTAGTGGAAGGCGTCTGGGATCGCGGGATGACACTGCAACAGATCGCGGGATTGGACTCCCGAGTGGAATGGGACGACCGCTATGTCATTAACGCCTATGCCGCCAGAAGCGCCGAACAAGGCAGCAGCGGGTATGTATCAGGTGCCGATATGAGTTATCGGCATGGGAATTTCGCAGGGGGCGTTAATTACAGGTCGATAGAATCCACTTTCAGCGCTGATAGGCTCGGATTTATCGAGCGCGACATCGGCGTCGCGTCGCAGTCCGTGGAGTTTTCAGCCGACTGGCGACCGCGGATGAGACGCCTCGGCAAGTTGAATCTCGGACAAGCTGTGTCCATGGAGCGGCGCTCAATCGAAGATGGCTGGAGTTGGGAATGGACGACTGCTGATGTATGGCTCTACACTTGGGATGATTCTTTCGTCTCGGCCAAACACAGCGTCTGGCGCTGGCCTTGGCAGGGAACCTGGTACAGAGGACAGACATTCGAAATGGAGTTTGATACGGGCGACAGCAGAAAGTGGAAGTTGGACATCGGCGCGGGACTGCAAGACCGCTTCGACTTCGCCGACGCTTATTTCGGTGCGGCGAGAAGCGCTAGCGGCGCACTCGAACTCAAGCCATCCGCGTCGCTGACGATCGAGGGCAGTTGGTCGAGCGTCTGGGAATACCTGCCGGGAGGCGCATTCGACGAGCGCAAGACGATCTGGCGGGGACGGGCGACCTACTTTGCCACCAAGCGCCTCTTTCTACGCGGGTTCGCACAAGACGCTGGCTATCTGGATGAGCGCGATATCAACCTACTCGCCAGCTATGAGATCGCGCCAAAAAGCCGGGTTTATCTGGCCTACAACTTAGGCGACACTGCCGCAGAGAGAGCGGAAAAGCTCCGCTTCAAGGTGGCGTATCTGCTGTCCTACTGAGCGGTGCGAGAATGGATGCAAAGGCAACATGGGAGACGAATACGATCCTACAGATGGGGACTTGGTACGGCGTTTTGCCGAGGGCGATATGGCCGCCTTTGCCAATTTGGTCACCCGCTACCAAAATGGAGTTTTTTTGTTTTTCTGTCGCATGACGGGCCGGAGAGCCGATGCAGAAGATCTGGCACAAGAAACCTTCGTGCGCGTCTATGAGTCCCTCCACAACCTCGATGATCCGACGCGTTTCCGCTCGTGGTTCTGGGCCATTGCCAGCAATTTATGCCGCGACTACCACAAGTATCGCCAGCACCGGCACCACCTGTCGATCGAACGCGACATTGATCTCGACCTTCAACTCGCGGATATGGGATCGGCGCGGACCGTCGAGTTGGCGAGCAGAATCCGCACAGCGCTTGCGGCTCTTGACGACGAACGGCGCTTGGTCGTGGTTTTGCGCGAATACCACGGACTCTCCTATGAAGAGATCGCCGCAACAGTGGGTTGTTCAGTCGGCGCTGTGCGCTGGCGCCTACACGCAGCCCGCCAGCAACTGCGGGCAAGCCTGTCCGATTTGATTGGGTGAGCGCTATGGAACCCGAGAAACCCCACGCCGAAGATCAACTATCACAACTACTATCGGCATACGACCCTGCTATGCCGGAAGACCTTGCCGCAAAGACGCTGGCACGGCTATTGCAAAGCGAGCCGGACCAGGAGCGCCGGAGAGCTTTGCTGAAAGCCTTCGCCGGCCGGGTTGAAGAGTTGCAAAACGGGCTGGGATGCTCTATCGCCGTCGTGTCCATCGGCGATTGCTCGGTCGTCGTACCTACCTCGGCACTGGCGCGGGACAGTCAGCCGATTCCGTCAATAGCCGAATCGAAAGAAATCAAGTCCATAGTGCGCGAGGTCGATGAACGCGAAGTGCCGGTCGGCGTGGGCTATACGTTTACCATAGACGCTGTCTAAGGAGGCTGTAGGACGACATGGATAGAGACAGAGCCGATATCGAAGCGATCCACCGCCTACTGAACCGCTACCAGCAGGCCCACAGGGAAAAAGATTGGGATGCGGTCCGCTCGTGCCATGACGAGACTTATTTTCGCTGGTTCGGGTGTGGATCGACCGACCCTACGGACTGGGTACCGCACCTATTCTTGGTACAGAGCGAGATGCAGGAATGGGGAGAGACGCGCATGCCCGAGGACGTTAACTACGAGCAGGAACAGCAAATATTGCAGACGGATGTTCGCGGCAATATGGCCATATCTGTAGTGCGGGAATCGGGGCGCTGGCGTTCGGATACCGGTCAGATATACTCTCGATGGGACGATTGCCAAAACGTGTGGTTCACGGGCCGTATCAAGGGCGAGTGGAAGATTGTAGGTGCCTTCTTCCCCGATATAACACCCTCCAAATAGGGGCCTGTACAAGTCCACCAGAAGCGAAAAGTTAGCTCAGCTCGCTCGCTCCGAAACACGACTACTGACGATACCCGTTATGCCAGTGCCTCGCTCAATTCCTGCGGGCTTTACATCACAACAGCCTTATCACCCCGCTTTGGCCATCACTCAGGTATCTACCTAAACACCGAAGGAGAAGAAGAGATGGCAGCTATCCACCACATTCGGTTATCAGTCTCCGATCTAGATACTTCGACGAGATTCTACTCACCCTTGCTAGAAGGACTTGGATTCCGAGGATTGCCCCCACGGCTGACAGGGAAGGGCGAGATCGACAGATTGCGATTTGAGAAAGACGGGACGGTCCTGCTGATCGGCCGCACTATAGAAGCAGGCCGACACGAGAGGGAAAAGCCTGGGCTGCACCATCTCGCCTTTTCCGTGGACTCACGAGCAGAAGTTGAACGGATCTACGATGAGGTGATCAAAAATCTAGAGTATGTGAATGTCGAAGACCCGCCAATCGACTGTCCAGAGTACGGCGAGGGATATTACGCGACGTTCTTCTTCGACCCCGATGGTATCAAGCTTGAAGTAACTTTTACCCCGGAATAAATCAGAACGGAAGGCGCTGGTATGATTCGCGATGTGTTGGATGATCTTTTTCCAAAAAGTTCCTTGATGAGCACCTCTAAAATTTGAGATGAAAGGACACCTTGGGGACGCCCACTTCTAATCACAACCGAGAGGCATAGTCTCCAAAAATTAAGGCCCCTGTAGATGGAAATTAGGATTGCTGAAGTAGATGCAGATTTAGAAATAGTTGGTAGTTTGTTGATCCAGCTCAGAACTAGCTATGATCTACGCACTATAATCTCTCAGATTAAGGCTCAGCAAAAGAGAGGTTACACCGTTGCTTATATCAAGGATGATGGTCAGGCGATTTGTGCAGCGGGGTTTGTAATTGAGACCCGATTGGCTTGGGGAAAACACATGTACATTGAAGATCTGATCACAAATGAACACCGACGTTCTTCGGGCCTAGGCAAAGTCATGCTAGATTGGCTTAAATCCTATGCACAAAAAAATGACTGTGAGCAGATCCATTTGGATTCAAGCGTTCAGAATTTTTCTGCACATAGGTTCTATTTGCGCGAGGGATTTAATATCGCAAGTCATCATTTTTCGATTGTGAATGGGAATAGGCAAATCTATACAAGCCCACCAGAAGCAAAAAGTTAGATCATCTCGCTCCGAGACACGACTACTGACGATACCCGTTACGCCAATGCCTCGCTCAATTCCTGCGGGCCTTACGTCACAACAGCCTTATCACCCCGCTTTGACCATCGACTTCGATCAACTGACCGGTTCTAATCTTCTTGGTCCCAATCAGAGTTCCCACCACCGCCGGCAATCCATATTCTCGGGCGACGACTGCCCCATGGCACAACGCCCCACCCCTGTCGCTTACCAATCCCGCCCCAACGGCGAAAAGCGGCGTCCAATGGGGATCAGTCGTACTACAGACCAATACTTCTCCCGGCTGTAGTGCCAATGCCTTGTCCAGATTCACGGCCACGCGCGCACGCCCCCTGACAATCCCCGGCGAAGCCCCGACTCCACGCACTTCTCCCTTTGGTGCCTCAAGTGGGGTCGAGGGACCCCAAAACAAGTAATCATCCTCTCCGACCATCGGCTCCTCGCAAGCACCGAGGAATTCTGGCGGCGATAGTTTCAACCGTCGATCAAATTCTCGTTGGCGTTCGACGACCCGCGCGCGCAACGGCTGACGCACGCCGAATCCCCAGAGGATAATTTCGTTCAGTTCTAGGTATTTGATCTCGCTCCGCTTCTTCTTGAGGATACCGCCTTTGATCATTCGGCGGCCCAGTTCATCGAACAGCGGAAATATGTAATGCGCGGCGATCCCATCGACCCAGTAGTTGTGGTCTTCAGTCAGCGGATAATTGGCCAGAGCCACCTGCAAAAGCTCCTCGAAAACCTTGCGTTCCTGCTTTTTCAGCAGCGAACGCACATGCTCGGTAAATTGCTCCCGCTCTGCCGCTAATTGGTGCAATTTTACGTATGGATCTTCCACGCCCTGCTCGGCGTATTTGAGGACCAAGGAGGCGAGAAATTCCGGCGAGTCTTTCCAATAGGTTTCTAAATACTGGTCGAAAATCTCTTTGAAGGATCCCTCAAGCCCGTCCCATCTGCCTTGCTTCTTGCGCGACTGTAAGGCGGCCCTTAGAAGCTCTTCGTTGGCGGGAGTAAGGTGCTGTTGCAACTGCCACAGGAGGTGCCCTTTCTCAACGCTCAAATTTGACTGCCCCTGCACCAATCGGTAGGGTTCGCTTTCCGCGGCGTCGGGGAACCGTTTGCGATACCACTCCACCAAGTGCCCAACGGCCTCGACCGCGGTCCCGCCTAGATGCGCGTGCATTCTCGCGCATTCGCAATACCAAGGCAGTGCTTCGACCAGCACGCTGGCCAACTCGTCGTTGGACAGCGCCGACAGGTCCAAGCTGCGGAAATAAGCCCGCTTCCGCTTGAGCCCGGGTAGCCATTCACTTTTCCAGAGTTCAGGTATCTCGCGTTCCGTTTTTTTGCGGGCGTCCTCTTGCGCCTTGCGGTTGCCGATTCTGAAGGGTTTTTCCGCCTCGTATGCGTAGCCGTTCACATAGATCCGCATAGGTAACGTACCGCTGCCCGTCTCTCGCCGCGCCTTCGCCCAACCCTGCATCCAATACCATTCAAACGACTGATCGAGCGGCGTTTCCAGACTTCCCCTGCGCCAAGTCAATACAGCATCTTTGGGATCGTCCCATTGCACCGACCAAGCTCGTCCATCTTGCGCGAGGGTTGTCACCGGGCGGCACTGGAGCAAATACAGCTTTCCATCCTTAAAAGCGCATTCCAAGTCAACGGGCCACCCCATCCGGGCCTCCAGATTGACCGCGCTGCTGCAGATCTCGCCGACTTGTTCGTCGGTTAAAGTTGACCGCGACTGGTTATCTGCTGGCACGTCTATTTCGGTCACGCCAGTGGACCCGGCAGCGCACATCCGCTCTTTCTTGGCCACGCTCCGCGTCTTGATCCGCAATTCCCGTTTGTCCACGGTGTACGTATCGGGAACCGAACTGCCATCGACCAGCCCTTCTCCCAATCCCCAATATGCGTTGATGACGATCTCGCTTGTGTCGTTAGTAACCGGATTGGCGGTAAACGCGACCGCCGAAGCGTCCGCAGCGACAAACTCCTGCACGAGAATGGCGAGATTTACCTCGTCCGCACCGGCCCCTGAGCGCTTGCGGTAGGCGGCGGCATGGGGCCGATAGGCCGCCTCCACGCACTCGACTACCGCCGCAGCCACGGCATCCACGCCCACGACGTTCAATAGGGTCTGATATTGGCCGGCAAAGGAATTAATCGCACCGTCCTCCGCCGCAGCCGAGGATCGGATCGCCACCGCCGGCTCGGGAGTTCCGCAGCGAGCGCCCAGTTCCGCGTACGCGGTTTCGATCTCCGCATAAAGGTCGGGAGGCAGCGATGCTTCGCCACTTTGCACCGGCACCACTCTCGCCGTGGCACTGGTGGTGATACAAAACCCGGGCGGAACACGTCCGCCGTTATGTAGCTGGTTGAGGTTAGCCGCTTTACCGCCTACCAATCCCCTCTTGCCGCTTGCAGGGTCGTCTAACCAAATAATACTTGAAGCCACAGCTTATCCCCGAGTGATAAATATCAGCCCACCAAAATCCGCACATCTCCCTGCCGCGTCGTCAGGCCCTCAGCGTCGAAATGCCCCAAAAGTGCCATGGCGCATTTGCGGTTACTGCCGATCAGCGTGCGGAATTCGGCCACTGTAATCTCGCCGTCGCGCTTGAGAGAATCACTCAGCAGCGTCCGCGCACGGGCGAGAGCCTCGCCATGGATCAGCAAGCCCCCCTCCAACGCGACCACCATCCCCAGTGCTTGCAGCGCTTGGATCATATCCGTCACCTGCGGCTGCGGGACGTCGAGGGCTTGGGCCAACTCAGCCACCGTCGGCAAGTTGGCAAAATCCGTGGTGTTGAGCCGCGCCTCCACAGCCGCTCTTAGCACCTCTTGCTCCGGGGTGAAGCAAATGCTGTGCGACGCGGCCCGCACCACAGCCCCGTCTAGCGCGACCCGCCCCGCTTCCTCCAAGTAGCGCAACACACAGTCGAACAACTCGGGCTGGATGTAGCGCGCGCTCAAATTGCGTAGTTCCTCGCGCGGCAATCCGAGCTTGAGCGGCTGGGCGCGGTGAAAGCTCGCCAGCGCAGCCTCGATCTGCGCGCCCCAGTGATCGCACACGTCCAAATGCAAAACGTGCGGTAGCCCCTCCGACACCACGCGTACGGCGCGGCCATCCTCTACAATCTCATCCGTCAAGCCCGCCAACCGCTCCACGCCAATGCCCAGCTCACCGGCCAGCATCTGCTGGCTCTTGAGCCGGTCGTCCGCGTAGCGGAGCCAGTTCTCGACGACTTCGGGCAGGTCAGCATGGGCCAACGCCTGCAAATGCGCGAGCAACGCTGGCTCAAAGCGCCGGTGCTTGGCCGGGTGCGGGTTGAGCACGCGGCCGCCGCCAATGGTCAGCGCCGGCGAGTACCGGCGCAGCACAAAGCGGTCGCCCCACGCCGCAATTACGGGAGCTTCTAGGCGAAGTTGCGCAAAACTCTCCTGCCCAGGCGTCAAGGGCTTGCCACCGGGAAGCACGACCCGCGCCATAATCTCCCGCGTCCCCAAGTGCAGGCGCACGCGGGTGCGCGACGCTATGGTCATAGGGCTTGACGCGAGGAGCTGCACCTCGGCGTCCAACATCTGCGTGGGGCGGAAAAATCCAGGCGCGACCAGCGAGTGTCCGCGCTCGATTTGGCCTTGTTCCACGCCCGCCAAATTGATCGCGGCGCGGTCGCCGGCCCGCACCTCTTGTACCGTCGCGCCGTGCTGTTGTAAGCGGCGCACGCGCGCCCCCCGACCTTCGGGAGCAATCTCCACCCGGTCGCCCTCGGCCAAGGCCCCAGCCTGCACCGTGCCCGTGCAGACGAGGCCAAAGCCCTTGACCCCAAAAGCCCGATCTACGGGCAGGCGGAACGGCGCGTCCGTGCGCTTGGCTGCAGTGTCCTCGACCATGGCCAACAGCCGCTGCCGCAGCGGGTCAATGCCCGCGCCGCTGAGCGCGGAGACGCAAAAGATCTCGGCCCGCGCCAAAAAACTCCCGCGTACAAACTCCCGCACCTCTTCCCCCACCAAGCCCAACCACTCCTCTTCCACCAAGTCGGCCTTGTTGATTACCACCACCCCGCGCTCGACCCCCAAAAGCCGCAGCACGTCGAGATGCTCCCGCGACTGCGGCATCACCCCGTCGTCCGCGGCAATGACCAGCATGGCCACGTCAATGGTGCTGACACCGGCTACCATGGTCTTGACGAAGCGCTCGTGCCCGGGCACGTCGATGATCGTGGCTTGATCCCCCAAAAAGGCAAAGCCGAGTTCAATGGTAATCCCCCGCGCCCGCTCTTCTGGGGCTTGGTCGGTATCCATGCCGGTCAACGCCTTGACCAACAGAGTCTTGCCGTGGTCAATGTGCCCGGCCGTGCCAATAACAGTGTGCGCCATCTGCTCAATGTCCTGTTGACGTGCTCTTCCTAGCCTATATTATGTCCAATTCCACAGAGACAACAAGGAACTTCTCCATGTACCTCAAGCATCTGCGTCCCTACCAACTCACCGATGCAGTGGCCCAAGGGCATCCCCTGCTCGTGCCGGCCGGCTGCATCGAAACCCACGGCCCGCACATGGCCATCGGCCACGACACCCTCATCGTCGAGGAGATCTGCGACCGCGTGATTGCACGCACCCCTTGCGTCATTGCCCCGTCTTTTGATTACGGCCCCACCGGCTATGCCCTCGGCGGCCCAGCCGACGGGACCATCGACCCGGACTACGACGCCTTTGGCGGCTTGGCCAAGAGCATCCTGCGCAACTTTATCGAAATGGGCTTCCGCAAGACCTACGTCATTATCATGCACCAAGGCATGGGCGGCCCCCTCGCCTTGGCCTTCAGCAAGGCCGCGGCCGAATTGGCGGTTGAGAAGGTGCTCGCCGAGGGACACCCACGCGGCTGGTGGGGCGACCGCGACGCGCTGGCCCGGGTTGGCTCTTGGGGCGGGCACATCGAAGTGCAGCCCATGATCCTCCCGGAATCGAGTCCTCCGGCCGGGGGCGATCACGCCGGATACAACGAAACCTCCTTCCTGCTCGCCGCGCGCCCCGAATTCGTGGAGCAAGACCGCCTCGGCGACGACCCGCCTTGGTACTGCCAGCAAGACGAAACCAAAAACAGCTACACGGCCAACGCCGAGCACGGCCAAGCCATGATCGCGGCCGTCGTCGATGCGTGGGTCGCCAAAATCGACCGGGAGCGTTAAAAATGACCCAAGCACTGACTGTCCATCCCGACCGCCTCAAAGGCCGCCACATCCAGCGCGCCGCCGAGGTGCTCCGCCAAGGCGGCGTCATCGTCTATCCCACCGATACGATCTACGGCCTCGGCTGCGACATCACCAACAAACAGGCGATTGAGCGCGTGCAGCGCATCAAGGGCCGCGACCACAAGAAGCCCATGTCCTTTGTCTGCGCCGACCTGACCCACATCAGCGACTACGCCCGCGTCTCCAACTACGCCCACCGCATCCTCAAGCAGTGTCTGCCGGGGGCGTACACCTTCGTGTTGCCAGCCACCCGCCAAACGCCGCGCATCCTGCAAACCAAACAGAAGACCGTCGGCCTACGGATCCCCGATCACCCAGTGCCGCTGGCCTTGGTCCGCGCCCTCGGCCAACCCATCCTGAGCACGAGCGCCAACTACGCCGATCAAGAGGTGATAACCGAACCGTGGGCTTTGGAGGAAGAATTGGGGTCGCAAGTGGATTTGATCTTGGAGTGCGGGCCGCTGCCCGTGGAGGCTTCGAGCGTGGTGTCGCTGGTGGGGGATCAAGCCGAGATAATCCGCGAGGGCAAAGGGGATTTAAGCTTGTTTGTCGAGGAAGATTAGCGGATGCCGCACCGGCTCTGTGGCGCGGCCTTGTGCTGTCTGCTCGCCTTCGGCGCAGCTAAGGCCCAATCGCCGTTTATTCCCTACGCCGAGCGCGCCGAATTCGCCCTCGCCGCTTTTGGCGGATTGGACCTAGGCCTCTACGGCTACGCCAATCCCGCGCTGCTCAGCTATGTCGAGGGCTTGGAGCAGGGAGTCGCTTGGTCGGACAGTAACTCTACTCAGTCGTGGGGTCTTTTTTCGGCCATGCCCCGCTTGGGATTTGGCATGATAAACGGCCGCCGAGACCGCGAGTACCGGGCCGGACTCAGCAGCGGCGACCGCGACTTCAGCCTCGGAGTAAGCATGGGGTGGGGAAGCGTGCGGCACATCGTCCTTGGGGGGATTTGGCGGCCAGGACCGCGTCTCTCAGTAGGAGGCACCTTCACTTCGACCTTGGCAGACGCGAACCGCGAAGGAGCCGTCGATTTCGCCCTGCGTCCTTGGGGCGACGAGCGGCTCACCTTGTATGCGGATTACGCGCGCGCTGGCGAGGCGGAGTTCTGGAGCACTGGAGCCGTTGTCGGACTAGGACAGGGGCTGGCGCTGACCGGGCGTTTCTTCTCAGACCGCGCCCTGAGCGTTGGCTTGCGCCTCGGGCTAGGTGCCGCCGATTTCCAAGCGCAGGCGCGGAGCCGCACCTTCCAGACGTATGCGGCGCGCTTCGGGGCGCAGCGCGGAAACCTGTTCCGGCCGCGGGCGCGCTACCTATCGCTGGAATTGTCCGGCCCAGTACAACACCGCCGCTATGCCTTCTTCGACGACTCGCAGAGCCTGCTCAATCTCATCGCCTTATTGGAGCAGGCGCGCCATGATCCAGCGATCAAGGGCCTCGCCATCAATGCTTCGGGCCTGCGGATCAGCCCGGCGCTCGGCTGGGAACTGCGGGAAAAGTTGCGCCAGATTCGCGCCGGAGGGCAACGGGTCGTGGTGTACATCGACCGCGTCGATATCTCCGGCTATCACTGGGTTTCGGTGGCCGATCACTTGGTGCTCGACCCGGCCGGCGCAATCGGCTTGCAGGGCTATGTGGCGGGGCACACGTACTTCAAAGATGCGCTGGAAAAGCTCGGAATCGGCTTCGACGAGTGGCGACTTTTCCGCTACAAATCCGCGACCGAAGTATACGTCCGCCGCGACATGTCCGAGGGCGAGCGCGAGCAGCTAACGACCCTGCTCGACGACTGGTACGCCCTCGCCCGCTCCGACATCAGCGCCGCTCGCTCGCTTGCACCCGAGCAATTCGACCGCCTCGTGGAAGACACCGCGCTCTTCCTGCCGCAAGAGGCCCTCGACGCCGGCCTAGTAGATCGCCTCGGCCGCTGGAACGAAATCGACCGCACGGTCGAAAACCACGCCGTCGTCGCAGCCCATTCGTACATGAGGCCAGCCGATCGGCGCTGGGGACAGCGCAAGCGCATTGCCATCGTCTATGCCCTCGGCGTCTGTGCCATGGACACCGGCATGGGTGCGCGGCGGCTCGTCGGCGAGATCGCCTCGGCCTGTGCGGCAGCCGACGCCGTGGTGCTGCGCGTGGATTCCCCGGGCGGCGACGTCCTGCCCTCGGCCCTCGTGGCCGACGCCGTGTTAAAATGCCGCGAGCACAAGCCCGTCATCGTCTCGCAGGGCTATCTCGCAGCTTCGGGCGGGTACATGATCTCCCTGCCCGGCGATGCCATCGTCACTGCGCCCAACACCATCACCGGCTCGATTGGGGTCATTGCCGGCTGGGCGTACAACACAGGGCTCAAGGAAAAGCTCGGCCTGAGCACGAGCCGCGTGCAGGTGGGCCGCCATGCGGACTTGCCCTTTGGCATGACCCTGCCCCTGCTCGGCCTGCGCTTGCCAGACCGCACTTTCACTGAAGACGAAAGCGCGCGCATGGAACACATCATCCGCTCGCTGTACGAGGACTTCGTCTCCAAGGTGGCCAGCAGCCGCCACATCGCGCCGGACTCAGTCGAAGTCGTGGCCCAAGGCCGCGTCTGGAGCGGCCAACGCGCCGTCCAGCTCGGCCTCGCCGACCGGATCGGCGGTCTTGAAGCGGCTATCGCGCTAGCTAAGGAAAAAATCGGGCTGTCAACCGACGAGACCGTCGAACTGATGGAGCGGCCCCGGCCCAAGCTCTTTTCGTCCGCGCTGTTGCGCCCGCGACTTTTGGGCCTCAACGCGCAGCCCACCCCCGAACTCGACTACCTGCAATTTCGCCTCCAGCACAATGGCTTGCCCTTGTTGCTGGTTCCCGCCAATCATGTACCGAGCCCTGTGGGGCTATACGGAGAGAAAACCTATGAGTGAAGAAGCCCGCGCACTGTATGCGGATATGGGGGCGACGCCCGTGATCAACGCCCTCGGCCCGCGCACCCTCTTAGGGGGATCGTCTCCCCACCCAGATATCATCGCCGCCATGGAACTGGCCGGCCGCTACTACGTTGACATGGACGCCTTCTTGGCGAGCACGGGGCGGATCGTCGCCGACCTGCTCGGGGCCGAAGCCGCGCTGATTACCCCTGGCTGCGCAGCCGCGTTGGTCCTCGGCACGGCCGCCTGCATCACCGGCTCAGACCCGGAGAAAATGGCTCGCTTACCCGATACGACCGGCATGCCCAACCAAGTAGTCATCCAAAAGGCCCAGCGCTACAAATACGACCGCATGGTGCGCCTGCCCGGCGTCACCCTCGTGGAGGCGGGCACAGAGCAAGGCACCACGGCCGACGAACTCGCCGCGGCCATCGGCCCCCAAACCGCCGCCCTGCTCTACCCCGCCATCGACAACGAAGCCGCCCTCGTCCCGCTGGATGCGGCCATTGACATCGCCCACGCCCGCGACGTTCCGGTCTTCGTGGATGCAGCCTTCCGCGTCTATCCCCTAGACGGTTTGACCCAATACATCGCAGCCGGGGCCGACCTAGTCGGCTATGGTGCCAAGTACGTGGGCGCGCCCAACTCTTCGGGCATTCTCTGCGGCCGCGCCGACTTAATCGCCGCGGCCCATTTGCACAGCTTCGCCTGCTTTGAAACCCGCGACCTAGAAGGGGTGGGCCGCCCGCTCAAGATCGACCGCCAAGAGGTCGTCGGCGTGGTCTTAGCCCTGCGCCGCTGGCTGGCCATGGACCACGACGCCCGCAATCAAAGCGACACCCGCCGCGCCGAGACCGTGCGTCGGCACTTAGGCGAACTACCCCACGTGCAAAGCTCCGTCAATGGCGCGTCCCTGACCCTGACCTTGGACGAACAAGCACTCGGCCGCACCGCCACTGAGATCGAGGTCGCTTTGCGCAACGGCAATCCCTCGGTCTGGCTCTCAGCGGCCCCAGGCCAGCTCCACTTGTCCATGCCCACGGTGTCCGACGGCGACGAGGAACTCTTGGCAGCGCGAGTTAGGGAAGTGCTAAGGCTTGGAGGGTAGGTGTCTCATTGCCAGAAAGGCTCTCCCTCCTTGAGTTCAGCGCGCAGTACCTCGGGCACCAACTCGATACCCAAGCCCGGCCCGTCGGGCACCGCCATCTTGCCGTCGACTAGATCGTAACCGTCGAGTCCACCCATATCGGCGATATACTGGCGGTTGTAGAGCCGCGTCTCGCTCATGCTGAAGTTCCGTACGCATGCACCGAAATGCACATTGGCCATGTTGTGCACGAGCGTGCCGCAGTTGTGCAGCGCCACCGGCAGGCCATAGTGGTCGGCGAACTCGGCGATCTTGCGGCCGCCACTGATGCCACCGCACCAGCACAGGTCGGGGTGCAACACGTCGATGCCGCCCTCGGCGATAAAGGGGAAGAACGCGCGGAACCCCTCGATTTTCTCCCCAGTGCAGATCCGCACACCCGATGCCGCCCTGAGTGCTTTGTAGCCGTCGGAGAAAAAGACCTGCAGCGGATCCTCCACCCAGAGGGGGCGCGCCTCTTCCACCGCCTCGCAAATACCGATCGCCGTCGGCACGTCCCACTCGTTGTGGCAGTGGACGATGAAGTCGAGATCCCACCCCAGAGCGTCGCGAAACGTCGCGAGACCGTCCCGGATGGTCTTTAAGTCGCTCTGCTTGAGCGATTGACTCGGCTCAGCCCCTGCGAACGGCCGGGAGAGCAGCGCGTTGTCGGGCAACGGAAAACCGCATTTCACCGTGCGGTAGCCGTGGGGATGGGCGCGGAATTTGGCCACCCAGTCGTCGATGGCGGGGCGATCGGTCCAACTGGGCGGTTTTCCGCCGTAATAAATCTCGACGCGCTCGCGAAAGCGGCCGGTCAGCATCTCGGAGACGGAGAGGTTGAGGATCTTTCCCGCCAGGTCCCACAGCGCGATATCGACGCCGCTGATCGTCGGCACATGTGCCTGATAGGTATGCTGCAGCCCCATCATCTGGTGATAGAGCTTGTCGATATTGAGCGGGTCGGCACCAATAAGCACGCGTTCGAGCCATTTCAGGTTCGCCCTACACGCCGGACCGGCGACCCCTGCTTCGCCGACCCCGAACAAACCGGAGTCCGTCTCCACGCGCACCAAGCTCTGGCCGGTGGAATTCCTCAGTTCCATGGCCTTGAGGCCGGTGATGCGCACGTGTCCGCGTTCGCGTTCTGCCCGTTCGTCGATAGTCGTCATCTTTACTCCCTCTCAGTTGTACAGCCCGATAAAGGTGGACCCGGCATGAAGCCGGGCGATATACTCCGTCAAATATAGCCGGCTAAATAAGCACATCCACTTGAGCGGCGGCTCACCAGATAGGCATTATCGGTTGCGCCTTCCGAGCAGATGACCACATCGCCGACCAAAATTCACATGGTAAACCAGTTCGACATGCCGCCAAAATAGTCGATGATCAGCCACATGCCCGCCGAGCCAAAAGCCCCCAGCACCATGCCGAGAAAGAGCGGGCGCAGCAGGCGATAGCCCCTGGCCCCGCCGTATTTCAAAATGACCGCTTTGAAAGCCCAGGCGATAAAGACTGAAAACCAAATCTGGCTGATCGGGTAGGTCAGACCGAGGACTAGGCCGATGGGATGGATCGGGAAGCCAACGAAACGCGCCTTGAGAAAGCTCAGCACGGCCATGACAGCGCTGCCGATGCCAGTGTAGATGAGGTGCCAGCCGTAGATTTCCTGCGGGTTGTTGATATTGTGCGCGATCCAGTTACCCGTCAGTTGGGTCAAGCCGCCAAAACCCCAACCCCCGAGATTGATGCCACCGTATTTATACGCCAACGTGGTAACCGCCCACACTGCGGAAATCAGGGTGACCACTATGGTTGCGGCGATCGCCCCAAACAGCCGCCGAGTCTCCAAACGCATAACCTCGGCGATCTTGAGGCCGGTCGCCGCTGAGGCCATGACGAAGGTGCGCAAATCGGCTGTCCAGGGGAAGTTCATGCCGAGCGCCGTCAGCCCGCTCGCTCCGAGCGCGGTCGGCCCGAGCGCCGTGACCATAAATACCGGCGGAGCCACCGGCGACACACCGTAGGCAAGGCCGGCTTGGGAAACAATGCGCGCCAAACCGATAAAAGTGGCCAGGCAGAGCAGAAAATAAAAAAGTGCAATGCCGAACTGCAGGCCGGTTTGCGCCAGCCACCACACGGCGAAGATTGAGCCGAAGATAAACCCTAGCACGGCCGTGCGGTACGAGAGCATCTCGCTGCTATCGTCAATCGTCGGATCGCGCTTGAAGGCTTTGCGCAGCACATCGCCGATGTGTTGGCGCGCAGCCCACAGGATGGAAAAGACTAGGAAGAACATCGCGCCCTGCGCTAAGTGGGCGACGCTGGCCGAAGCAGGCATCGAGTAGGGCTGCGACGGGCCAATGCTCCAGCCGAACAGACGCTCGACCCCCGTGTGGACATAGGCGAGAAAGGCGAAGAACCACACGCCGAACGAGACATCGAGGCTCAACAGATACGAAAGCCCGATGACCTCGAAGCGCGGATAAAGGTTCAGACGCACGGATTCGCGCAGAAAGCGCAGCGGGGTATTCAATTGGATGAAGGGGAAGTAGTTAAAGTAGGAGTGCAGGCCATTGACGAGATTGATGAGAAACGGGATCAGAAAGCCGACCCAAGTCAGATAGTTGCGCAGCAACGACGGCAGCAGACGGCCCCGCTCCCCTTGAGCCAATTCGAGCGGCAGGATCGAGAGCGGGAAGAGCAGGCGCTCGTGTTCCATCCACTGCTTGCGCAGGATGACCAGCATGCAGAGCGTGACGAAATAAACGCTGAGTATGAAGAAACCCCAAGCCAACAACGGCTTGTGCCACAGCCCCCAGGGCACGGGCTCGCCGCGCGCCGCCCCCTCAAAGAGCTTCCAGGTCGCCGCGCGGTCTTGGGACACGAGCCAGGGTTTGATGTGCGGATGGATGATATTGGCCCAGTCGTTCTCCGGCGTGGCAAAGTAAAACAGCCCCCCTAAAAACGGGATCAAGTTCATAACGAAACCCCAAGAGGGAATCGCCGAAGCCACGATCATCATTATGTAAATGGTCGCCAACTCGCCGCTGTGCAGCCGCGAACCGGTGAGCAACTGTGCAAGGGGATTGAGCAGCAAAGTGAGCAGAAAGAACAGGAAGATGGCGGCACCAGTGGAATAGTCGGCAGCCATAGCTGAACCGCGCACCACCAGCGTGCCATAGGATTCCCCAAAGGAGATCGCAGTAGCGCAGAGCAGGCCGACAAAAACCGCCCGTTTGGAAACGCCGCGCTGTGGTTGAGCTTCTGTCACATTCGCCTTTGCCGGGATTTCGTCCGTCGCCCACGTCTTTCCGCAGCCGATCCCATAATCGAGACGCGACCGCCGTTCCGTGCTGTAAACTATAGGGCGTCAACGGCATTATCAAAGCCGCCAGTTTCACAGCGGTATTTCACGCGATAGTTGGCAAAGACTTGCCCCGGTCATCCCCGTCGCCTTAAATCCTACGATCAACCCAAGCCACGAGGAGCAACCATGTTCACCGAAGAAGGCATGGGGTCGAAGATGGCAGCAACCATCACCGCCCACGCTGTCGAGAGTCCATGAGCACAGCACAACAACAGGCCGAGGCTCTAGCGGCCGGGCTGTATGCCCATCAGGTTGAGGGCATCGCCTTTTTGTTGGGTCGCCAGCGGGCGATCCTCGCCGACGACATGGGTTTGGGCAAGACGCGGCAGTCCGTGCTGGCCATGCGCCAAGCTCGACCCGAGGGGCCGTACCTAGTCGTCTGCCCGGCCGCGGTCAAAATCAACTGGGGGCGCGAGATTGAAATGGTATTGCCGACGGCAGAGATCGCCGTCGTCGGCCCCGCACCCGCGCCTGAGTCCGGCTATACCGGCTGGGTCATCATCAACTACGATATCCTCGCCAAACACCCGCTGGCGGAACACGTCTGGAGTGGCCTAGTCTTTGACGAGGCCCACTATCTCAAAAACTATCGCAGCCAGCGGCACCGCCTGTCGATGGACTTGGTCAAGGCCGTCGACGACGAGGCGGTGGTCCACCTTTTGACCGGCACGCCGTTGACGAGCCGACCGCGAGACCTCTTCCCCTTGTTGCAGTTGGCGCGCCACGCGCTCGGGCGTTCCTTCGTCTCATTCGCCAAGCGCTATTGCGACGCGTACAAGGGCGAGTACGGCTGGGTCG
>JAPPEG010000219.1 GCA_028875345.1 Gemmatimonadota bacterium | reverse complement strand
GAGGCCGTGGGTCTCAATCCCCGCTGAGTAGGCTTCAAACCGATTGGATTTTAGCCTGCGGGCAAAGCCCTCGGCCATTTGACTGCGGCAGGAGTTGCCAGTGCAGAGAAAGAGGATTTTGGTCATGGGTAGTAGAATCTGTCTTAATCGTACAGCCACGCGATCGGCCGGATGACAATCTTGCGGTGGCGCGGCCACAAGGGTGGATCTGTGGAATCATCTAGTTGCGGGCCGAAGTCGTAGAGCAGTACCACTTCATCTCCAAAGAAATGCGCGTTCGGATACGACACGTATATCATGTCTGCCGGAAGCTCGCCAAGCTCTTTCTCGCCGCGTACCATGCCGATTTCCTCGTCAGGGGCAACGCGGTCCGATCTATCCGCCGGACCACCCACTTCGAGCGTCTTAAAGTTCCCCCAACTAACTCCATCATCCGTCGAGATGGCGAGCGATAAGCGCGAGCGGCGAAATCCACGGCGGATTTCGTCGCCGCTCACCTGATTCCACACGCAGAGCAGATCGCCTGTAGTTGGGACCGTGCGCAGGCGACATGGCGAATACGAGTTGGCCAGTTCCGTCGGCTGCGGCAACGACCAAGTAAGTCCCTCATCCTCGCTGATGCTCTGGTACAGGCGGCCCAGCGTCGTGCGGAACATCATCAGGAGCCGACCATCGCGGAGTTGGACGGCACCGGGTTCGTCGCATGGCCACATGCCGCCGTACCCGTCCTCGTGCCAAATCACGATGTCCTGCGGGCCCCGTTGCCAAGTGGCACCCTCGTCGTCCGAAAAGTACACTTGGCTCGTGTCAATCTCCGGACTGTGAGCGTGGCCCTCTGTTCTGAAACGCTTCCCTTGGAAGGTGCCGTAAGCACCGGCGTCCCTCAGTTCTGGAAACCTGCAAGGCGGACAAAATCGCGTGGGCAAAACTAAGCGGCCCGACCGGAGCTGGAAGAGTACGTCGTGATAGTTGCTCGCGGTCTCACCGGGTAGGTTGATGGCGGTCTCTGCTGACCACGACCCACCTTCGTCGTCGGAGGTGCGAAAACAGAGCGCATAGCCGGCCAATGTTCCACCGCCTGTACCACTAAAGCGACCATACAGGAGACCAAGTTTGCCCGACTGCAACCGCACCAAGCAGGTTGGATCGCCGGTCCCAACGATAGGCTCGCCACAGGTCTGAAGAGGTTCGCTCGTCGACCAAGTGCGCCCCCGATCATTAGAGTAGCTAACGTTCAGTCCCGACCAAACCAGCATCCAGCGCCCATCCTTTAATTCGACCATACCCCCGTGCGCTTGCGGGGCGCGGCCTGTAAAAATCTTGGAATTTGCCATTATGCACGTCCTCTCTTCCGTCAATCTGCTCTCCCTTGTCCGAAATATCGAAGAAAGCGGCAAAGGTTATATCAACAACGTAAGACTGAGAGGTAATACCTCGTAGCGGTCTCACGCGGCCCGCACGGCAAACAAATCAGCGTCCTGCAACACCACCCGCAGGCGCACCGGACGGCCCTTGAGTTTGGACAAGTCACCGCCTGTTTTCCAAACCACCGGCGCGTCGAGTTGGTCGCCGTAGATCGGGTCCATCTCCTCCAAAGCATATCCGGGCAGAGCTTGACCCGACTCGTCCTGAAGTTCCACCCGCAGCGACCCCGCCGCCGAGGTCGCGTAGTTGAGGCGCAAGGCGGCCCCTTCCAACAGCAAGGGACGAGTGAGCAATTCACCAGCTTTATACCCGGCCCGCACTGAGGCAAAACCGTGCGGCCGCACCACCACGCGGCGCAAGCGATTAGTTGACCAGCCGTAATTTTCCGAAAGGTACATAGACCATTCGTCAGGGGCTGTTTGCACCAAGCCCGGTGCGGGCGTGCAACTGCGGTGGGACCAGTTGCGCTGATCCGTGCCGGGGCGCACCCACGCTTCCATAAAGGGGCGGTCCCAGTGAACGCCGTCACGGCTGCTCATAAACACCGCGTCGGACAGACCCGACCCAGGGTAATCCATCGCTGCGATGTCGAGCTGGCGTTCGGGCAAAAAGCGCATGGGAAACGACAGCAGGATGTGCTCGGCACCAGGGCAAGGCGTGGTAGCGTTAGTATAGAAATGCTCCAGCGGCACATCGTCGGCGTACTGGTGAGGCTGCGGCTGCGTCCAGTGGATGAAATCTTCAGAAGTGCAACTCTGGATGGCCCGCACCCGAGCGCCGGTGGTGTCGGAGTAGCGGCTGAAGAGGCGATAGCGCCCAATGTGGGCGTCCCACAGGGCAACGTTGACCGAGTCAAAGGCCCCTGTGACGTCCAAGGGACCTTCTTTGACCGGAGTCCAATGGAGACCATCGGGCGAGGCAAAGCCGTGCAAATTGGATTGGCCCGTACCGCCCACGGCCTTGAAGCGCTGCGCCGGATCGGCCGCGGGATTGCCGTCGAGGAAAACGCAGAAATTGTGGCTCTCGTGGCCTTGGATGAGGACATTGTTTTTGCGCGTGCCGTTGAATTCGACTAAGCCCAATTCAGGTTGCGTAAAGTGGATGCCATCGGTGCTGACGGCTAGGTTGGTAGTCTGGCTGGCCGCGCCGTCAGCGTAGTCCGCGCCAATTGGATAGAAGCCCCGATAGTACAGTAAAATACGGCTCCCATCCTGGGTGAGATTGTAGCAGCCGGTGCAGGCATTGTCCCAAGGCTGGGAGACTTGATAGACCACTTCGCGGCGGATGGGTGGATGCAGGTGCAGAGCGGCTTCATTGAGGTGTTCAATGAGAAAGTGATCGACGAATAATTCGCGGCGGGATCCCAAGGCGATGGGCGTAGTCATGGCGAGGCTCCGGTTAGGGGATGATTGAGAGAAGGAGTAGCTTTGCAAGGAAAATACCACGCCTTATCGCAACGTCAAAATGCTGGCGGGACGCAACCCAGCGCAGGCCGTCGAATCTCTCCCTTGTGCTGCTCCTTGTAACCACATATAGTTACATACATGGTCAGCCAGCAAAAGCTGCTCGACAAAGCAATCCGCAACTCCAACGGGTTGCGCTTCAATGAATTTGAAACCTTGCTCAAACAATGTGGCTGGACTTTTGACCGACAACGGGGCTCGCACCGCATCTGGTACTCGCCCCAAGGAGTGCGCTTGTCAATACAGCCCAAGGGCAATCGGGCCAAGGGCTATCAAGTCGAGCAATTTTTAAAATACTACGAGGAGGAACAAAGCGATGGCGGATAACTTCGACGGCTTCTCGGTCAATCTCTTTCAGGATGAAGACGGCGATTGGCTGGCGCACTTGGTAGAAATGCCTGGCATTTCGGCCTTTGCCGATACGCCGGCCGCAGCGTTGGCAGAGTTGACCATATCTTGGGAAGCGGCCAAGGAAAGCTATCGGGCACACAACGAGCCGGTGCCGGTCGCCCCTGCCCGGAAAGAATACAGTGGTCAATTTAACGTGCGGATTGATAAACGCCTGCATCAACGGCTGGCAATGGAAGCTGGGCGGGCCGGTATTAGCATGAACGCCTTGGTAGCCCAAAAACTAGCTCGAGATTCACCGAGTCTTTAGTCGTGACAACGGCTCCATATACTAGCTCTTATTATCGCAAAGCAAGGCTGCGATAACTCGGATTTAGCCACACCCACCCGTCGAGTTCACCATCATTTTTCTTCCTGTCTTCTCCAGTGCTTTTGTCGCACCAGCGGCATCCAGCCAAATCGCTGGTAAAACCTTCCCGCGCCCGCTTTTTCATCATCTCGGTCAACAGACAGCACAATCCGGTCGCACTTAGCCATCCGTAGCCATTCAACGGCGTGTTGGACGACCCACGAACCGACTCCCTGATTGCGCATCGTTTCGCTCGTTGCGACCTCCGAAAGCTCAGCCCATCCTGCCAATGCAGGCAACTGGCCGCCTTGCGTGAGATCTGAGATACATTCACAATGCGCAATGTCGTTTCCATCTAACCGCGCGACAAATCGCGTACCGAATTCCCCTGCCTCGCGATGGATCGTTACATCGCTTACTGGCGGCTCACTAGGAGCAGAGATCTCATTCAGCGTGCCACCATAGACGGATTCGTCAATGTCCTCATTCGCAGAATAGCCAAATTGCTCCACCAGACCGCTTACGTGCGGCCAGCCATCCGGTATGCCCACGCAAGCAGGAACCGGCAAGGGACCCGAAATCTGCTCATCCACCACCTGCCAAGCGTTCATCTGCCGCCGACACTCCGTCATAACCGCCTCGCCAGCTTCGCGCTCTTCGGGCCAGAACAAGATCCAATCAATGTCGCCAATTCCCTTACTGGGCGTGTCGTCGCCGTATCGGAGGAGATGCGCCGCCGCGCAAACGCGATCCCTGACTATGCCAACAATAGACTTTCTTTCGACAACCCAGGGATCAGTGATGTACTCCTGCGGCTCGCTCTGTAGGCGCTCCCAAAAGTAATCGGCAGTCAAGCTCCACCCAGGTATCACGGTGCTAAGATGACTGTTGACGAGCGCCAAGACTTGGGGAAGATGAGAGCGATCTAGCGGTGCTATTTGTACCATATTTATTTCCTCGGATAGATTGTTAACTTCCAAAAGACGTGTAGCTCGCTAACCTTTGCCGTCCTCAAAATCCCGGTACGCACGACTAGCCGTGGGCACGGTCTGTCCCTGGTACTTGCTACCCAGCCCCGGCGAACCGTAGGGGCTGTCCGCTGGCGTCGATAGCTGTAGGAACGAAAGCTGCCCAATCTTCATGCCCTGATACAGCGTGATGGGCAGATTCGCCACATTGCTCAGTTCCAGCGTCAGATGGCCCTTCCAGCCGGGATCCACATACCCCGCAGTCGAGTGAATCAGCAGCCCGATGCGACCCAGCGAACTCTTGCCCTCCAGCCGCGCCACCAAGTCGTCCGGTAGCTCTATCGTCTCAAGAGTACTTCCCAGCACGAACTCGCCCGGATGCAGCATAAACGGCCGATCGCCAATCTCCTCCATCTCAGTCAGGTCGCTCAAGTCCTCTCGCACGTCGATGAATGGGCGACGCGAATTGCGGAACACGAGAATGTGTTTGTCGAGATGAACATCAACGCTGGCCGGCTGAATGCACCCCTCCCCCAACGGCTCGACGACGATTTTGCCCTCTGCCAGTAGTGTCTTGATTACTCGGTCACTGAGAACCATTTTCCCTCCAGGTTTTTATCGTAGCCAATCGTCCACAATCCGATTTTAGCAATGCATTTAGGCGTATGACAACTGAATTATGGGTAGTGGTTGCGTTTGAAATTGAGGGTATGCAAAAGCACTCCGATTTTCAAGGTGAGTTGGGGCACCACTGGAACGTCCACGATCTGTAGGACGTCTTGGAAATTGCCGCACACTCGACTGTCTCCGAAGGAAAAATCGACATGCACGCGAAACAGATCGCCCCTTTGACCTCTAATCGGTGCCAAGCGGCTTTCTCAAATCAATCACGCCATAAATCCGCAGCAACTCTCTACAAACGCTTCGTCCTGCTATCCGCCCTCGCGCTCAGTTGTGCCCGAGTGCCCGTGGAGGACACCCGCCAAACCGTCCTGCCGGAAACCGCTCAACTAGTCAGTACGGTAACGTCGGGGACCGTGTCATCTGGAGATGTCATCAAAGTCCGGTTCGTCAAACCAGCCATTGACGCCAGTCTGGTCGGCCACACCCTGAAGAAGCAGGTATTCACCTTTACCCCGCCCATAGACGGCATCACCCAGTGGGAAACGACCCAAGCGCTAGTCTTTCTTCCCAACCATCCCTTGCCCATGCGCCAGCCATACCAAGGCCACCTAGACCTTGCGGCTCTCCTGCCGGCGCGCGCCGACCTACAACCTCTGCACTTCAACTTCGCGGTCGCCGGGCGCGAAATCCTCTCCCTTGAAGGGGATTTCGACCTGAAAACCGCCAACGACCCCCGCTATCTGATCTACCAAGGCCGCCTCGAACTGACCGAAAAAGCCGACGTGCAGAAGGTGCGCGAGGCCGCGACCCTACGCCGTGACAAAACCCTGCTGCCTCTGACTTGGCAGGCGGACGCCACCGGCAAGGTCTTCACCTTCACCAGTACCGTCATCGAAAGAGATGCGACCCTGCAGAGCTATGCGCTAATCGTGGACGATGAGACACTGGAAATCTCCCACCTATACGAGAAGGACATCCCCCTCGCCCCACTGCAGGACATGCGCTTGCAGGAGATAAAAAAGGAGGAAGAGGGCGATTATCCTCGCCTAATCCTGATCTTTTCCGACGAATTGGACCCGCGACAGCATATCGAAGGGTTGGTCCAGGTGCGGCCCGAAGTGCCGGTTCGCCTGAAGGCCACGGGCAAGCAGATCCTCGTCGATGGGGACTTCGCCCACGGCCAGACCTATGAGTTGCAAGTCCACGCCGGCATCCGCAGCCGCTGGGGCACTCGCACCGAGGAAGCCACGCGCCAAGAGGTCGGTTTCGCCGACCGCAAACCGCAGTTGCGCTTTGCCCGCGACGGAATGTTCCTGCCGTCGTCCAAAGACAAGCGCCTGCGCTTTGCCACTCTCAATCTGCACCGCGTCGCGCTGGAGGTGAAGAAGGTCTATGCCTCCAACTTGGGGCAGTTTTTGCAGACCGAGCGCTTGCACAGCGGCAAAGAGCGGCGCGATTCCTTCCAGGATTACTTTGTGCGCCGCGTCGGCGTGCAGGTGGCCCGCGACACGCTCGAAATATCCGATCAGCGCAACACATGGTTGGAACACGAACTGGACCTCGGCGCTCTGATCGCCGAGGACGAACAGGGCCTCTTCCTGATCGGACTCAGCTTCGGCCAGGACGACATGCTCTATCGCTCCTCCACCAGCGCCGCCAGCGAGATTCGCCAGCACTATAGGCAGCGAAACCGCGGTCAGAGGAACGCGTATTACTCAGACCCCAATTCCCCTGGTTACATCCGCGCCCACGGCCGAGCCTACAAGACCCTGATCGTCAGCGACATCGGTCTGACCTACAAGCGCGGCCACGACCAGCACATAGTGTACGCCACCCGCATCGACGACGCCCAACCCCTGGCCGGCGCGGAGGTCCGCCTGCGCACCTATCAGAACCAAGTCGCGGCGCGGGGCACCACCGACGACCGGGGGCTGGCGCGTTTTGAGGACGTGGGCGAAGAGATCTTTTACGTCGAAGCCGAACACCAAGGGCAGCGCAGCGTGATCAAACCCAACGACATGGCCTGGAACCTGTCGAGCTTTGACATTGGCGGCGCGGAGTCGCGCCCAGGCATTCGCGCCTTCATCTACACCGAACGCGGCGTGTACCGTCCCGGAGACGAGATCAACATCTCGGTCATCGCCCGCCACCAAGACTACACCTTCCCCGACGACCATCCCGCCACCTGCAAGATATTCAACCCCAGGAATCAGATGGTCTTTGAACAGGTGCAAAGACAGGGCCGAGAAGGGCTGTATAACTTTGCCTTCGCCACCCGTCCTGAAGACCCCACGGGCAATTGGCGTGCCCAAATCCTGATCGGCGATAGCACCTTCGATCACGTGCTGAAAATCGAAACCGTCGTCCCCTACCGGCTCAAGACCGAAATCACCACCGCCAAGGAGCGCCTGGGCCGGGGAGACGAGATCCTGAGCGCGGATCTGCACAGCACTTACCTTTTTGGCAATCCGGCCGCCGGGTTAGAGGCGGAATTGGCCGTCTCGCTACACAGCGTTCCCAAGACCTTCCCGGACTACCGAGCATTCAGTTTCACCAACGAGTTGATCGATTACCAGCCCGTGGCGGCCGTACTCTTCAAAGGCCAGCTCGACGCCAAGGGAAGCGCTCACATCGAGTGGACCCTCCCGCCCCTAGTCAATGCGCCCTCGGCTCTCCAGGCCGTGCTCGATGCCAAAGTGCTGGAAAAAGGGGGCCGCCCCAACCACCGGCGACACCGGCTCCCCATGAACCCATACGATCACTACGTGGGCTTGAAGAAACCCGAGTTCGACTACGGCTATACCCGGGTCGGGGTACCAGTGCAGATCCCCGCCATAGTAACCGACGTCGAGGGCAACCCCGTGGCCGGCCGGAATTTGCGCTACCGCGTTTACCGGGGGATGACTCACTGGTGGTGGGAATACGAAAATCGCGAGGCCTTCCAGCGGCGCTTCAAAAGCGACCGCCGCACCGAACTCGTCTCCGAGGAGCGAGTCGTCTCCGCGCTGGCACCTATTGACCTGCTTTTCAAGCCAGACGACAGGGGCGAGTACCTCATCGAAGTCGCCGACGGCGACGACAAGGGCCATACCGCAGCCTTTTTCGTGCGCGCCTATCACTGGGGCCGCACGCCGTCAGGCGAAGACAACGAGGGGGCGCTAGTGTTGCGCACCGACCGGGAGCGCTACCAGCCCGGCGACGAGGCCGTCATCCGCTTTCCCGTGCCCCAAGAAGGCTCCGTCCTCTTTGCCGTCGAGCAGGGCGGGCGAGTGATTGAGTCCCGCTGGTATCGCCTCGACGGCACCCAAGAGGAGGCTAAGATCCCCATTGCCATCAGCGCCGCGATGATCCCCACGGCCTACGCCTCCGTCTCCCTGATCCAGCCCCATGCCCAGACCGACAACGATCGGCCCATGCGCTTGTTCGGCGTCGTTCCCATCGAGGTCCACGATCCAGCCACCCGCCTCGACTTCGACATCCACATGCCCGATCTGTTGCGCCCCGACGAGCCTTTTACAGTGGAAGTGCAGAGTGATGCCGACTCGGCCGCGTTTACCATTGCCGTAGTCGATGAGGGCCTGCTGGCCCTGACCGATTTCCGCACGCCGGATCCCTATGAGTCCTTCTTCCAAAAACAACGCCTAAGCGTGCGCACCTTCGACCTGTTCGCCCACGTCATCGGCGTGGCCAAGGGCGACCCATTCAAGACCTTTGCCATTGGCGGCGGTTTTGCCGCCAAGCAGCGGGAGCAGCGCGACCCGCGCCGGCGCTTCCCCTCGGTGTCCATGTTCGCCGGTCCCCTGCACACCGACGCTACAGGCCATGCCCGAGTGCAATTTACCATGCCCAACTACGTCGGCGCAGTGCGGACCATGGTCGTGGGTGCCCGGGGGAAGAGGTTCGGTCACGCCGAGAAGACTACGGAGGTCAAGAGCGACCTGATGGTGCTATCGACCCTGCCCCGGGTCATCGGCCCTGGCGACCGGATCGAGGTGCCGGTCACCGCGTTTGCCATGGCCGAGAGTCTGGGCACCGTAGAGGTGTCAATCGCAGTGCGGGGACCGCTCGCCATCGTCGGCGAGGCGCACAAGCGGGTCGATTTTGCCGGTGCGGGGGAACGCGACCTGTCCTTCCGGCTGCAAGCTGACCAAGCCGTGGGGTCGGCGACCGTAGTGGTCGAGGCCACAGCTACCGAAGCGCACGCCGCACGGCAGACGCATCTCGAGGTCCGGCCTTCATCGCCGCCGATCTACGAGAGCACCGAGCGCGGCGTCCGTCCCGGCGAGTCGGTGTCGTTCACCGTGCCGCACAAGGGGATGCCCGGCACCAACCAAGCACGGATCAGCGTGCGCCGTTGGCCCAACTTCAACTTCGACAACCAAATGCTGCGCTTGGTGCGCTACCCGTACGGCTGCCTAGAGCAAACCGTTTCCTCGGTCTTTCCCCAGCTCTATCTCAAGGACTTGCTGGACCTCAAGCCGGAGGAGCGCCGCATCGTCGCTGCGGATATCGACGAGCGCATAAACGAGGCCATCCTCCGGCTGCGGCGCTTTCAACTACCCGACAACTCCTTCAGCTTGTGGCCGGGCCAACGCCGGCTCTCCGCATGGGGTAGCACCTACGCTGGACACTTCCTGATCGAAGCCCGCAGCTTGGGCTACCACATTCCCGACGACATGCTCCAAGGCTGGCTCCGCCATCAGCACACTCAAGCCACCCTAGCCCGAGACCACCTGAAGGTGCGCGCGTACCGGGTCTATCTACTGGCGCTGGCCGGAGACCCCGCGCTCGGCGCGATGAACCTGCTCAAGGAGAACGCACTGGACAGTATGACCAACGTGGAAAAGTGGCTGCTGGCCGCGGCATACCTACACGCGGGGATCGGGCGAACGGCAAACGAAATCACCCGCACCACCGGCGTTGCAGTCGAGGACTATCGAGAATTCGCCAACACCTATGGCTCGGGGCTGCGCGACGAGGCTCTCATCCTCGACGCCTTGGTCGCCTTCCAGCGCTGGGACGCGGCCGATTCGCTGGCCAAGGAAGTAGCCCACGGCATAAGCAAGGGCTGGCACTCTACCCAGACGACCAGCGTGGCATTGCTGGCCCTCGGCAAGTACGTCCAGGCCCTGCAACAGGGCAGCGGTCCTCCGGCTCCACTCACCGGCCATATCCGCCTACCCGGCGGTGAGCCAATACCCTTCAGCACCGACGCGCTGGGCTACCAACAGGAGATCACCAGCGGCTTCGGCGAGCAGGTGGAAGTGCGCTTGGATTCCGCCAACACCGTGGAGCGAGCCTTCGTCGCCCTCGACTGGGAAGGGATACCGCTGCGGGGCGAGGTACAAGACGAGGAGGGCCGAATCAGGCTAAGAGTGGAATGGCTCGACGAGGACGGGATGCGCATCGCCCCCGACACCCTAGCCCAAGGCACTACTTTCTGGGGCCATATCCGCGTCGAAAACCGCAGTCCCCACCACGTCCTCGAAGAAGTGGCTCTCACCCAGCTATTGCCAGCCGGCTGGGAGATTGAAAATACCCGCCTGTCATCCAAGGCCCGACCCGGCTGGATGAAGAAGTGGCGGCTCAACGCCGAAGAATACCTCGATATCCGCGACGACCGCATCAACTGGTTTTTCGACCTGCCTCGCCGGGGCCAAGCGCTCGATTTTGCCGTCAAGCTCAACACAGTGACCCAAGGCGCATTCTCCCTGCCGCCGACGCAAGTCGAAGCCATGTACGACCGCGACTTCCGCGCCCGCAAAGCCAGTGGCACAGTCGTCGTCGGGCCGTAGGGTGTCATGCGCATCGCCCAATATGCCTTATATCTCCTCGCTGCCTCGACCTTGGGCGCGGCCTTGTACTTTCTGACTCCCCTACCGCGCCCCTTATTCGCGCCAGATTACAGCACCCTGATCGTCGACCGCGACGGCCAGCTCCTGCGCGCTTTCCTCAGCGACGGCCAACAGTGGTGTTTTCCCCCCGATACCAGCCTCTCCATGCCCGCCAAGTTGCGAACGGCGGTCCTCCACTTTGAGGACCGGCACTTCTACCGCCACTTGGGTGTCAATCCGCTCGCGTTGGGCCGCGCCCTGTACCAGAACGTCGCATCCGGGACGGTCAAAAGCGGTGCCAGCACCATCACCATGCAGGTAGCGCGGCTGGTGCGTCCCCAAGAGCGCACCTATGTCAACAAGACCCTCGAGACCCTGCTGGCGCTCAAAATCGAACTCTACTACACCAAGGACGAGATCCTGCGCCTCTACCTCGACCACGCGCCCTACGGCGGCAACATCGTCGGCTACCAAGCCGCGGCCCACAAGTACTTCCGCAAACAGCCCAATGAACTGACCTGGAGCGAGGCCGCGACCCTCGCGGTGCTGCCCAACGCGCCCGGGCTCGTCTCCCCCACGGCCAATCCGCAGCAACTAGTGCAAAAGCGCAACCGACTGCTCGCCAGCCTACAGAGCGCCGATTACTTCAACGCGGAGACCTTGCGCTTGGCCCTCGCCGAACCCGTGCCCACGCGGGCTTTTCCGTATCCGGTATGGGCACCGCACCTGTCGCGCGCGCTCAAACGCAGTCGCCAAGGCCGCCTCATCAAGACCACCATAGACGCTGGCCTGCAACGGGAACTGGAAGCACTAGTAGGACGGCACCTACGCTACCTCGATCACCAAGGCATCGGCAATGGAGCTGCACTGTTGGTAGAAACTGGCAGCGGCAAAGTCCGGGCTTACGTCGGCTCGCGAGACTTCTTCGACCCGACGCACCAAGGGCAGGTGGATGGCGTGATTGCGCCGCGCTCTTCGGGGTCGCTGCTCAAGCCCTTTCTCTACGCCTTGAGCATGGACGCCGGCCTGATCCTGCCCCAGACCCTAGTCAAGGACGTACCCACTTTCTATAGTGGGTTTTCTCCGCGCAATGCCGACGAGCGCTACGACGGCCTAGTGAGGGCCGAAGAGGCTCTGGTGCGCTCCCTCAACGTTCCGGCCGTGCGTCTCTTGCGGCGCTATGGCCTGTTTAACTTCTACCGCTTTCTCCAAGACGCCGGTGTATCTACCCTAGTGCGCTCGGCCGATGACTACGGCCTGCCGCTGATTCTCGGTGGTGCCGAAGTCACCCTCTGGGACATGGCCCGGCTCTTCCGCGGCCTCGCTCGCGGCGGACAGATCGAGCCCCTGCGCTACTTGCAGGAGCAGACAAAATCCATACCATCGGAACCTTTCATCAGCCCAGGTGCCGCCTATCTCGTCCTAGAGGCGCTGCGCAACGTGCGGCGGCCTGGGGTTGAGTACTACTGGCACCAGTACCAAGACCAGTGGCCCCTCGCCTGGAAGACCGGCACCAGCTACGGCCAGCGCGACGCCTGGGCGCTAGGCGTGAGTCCCGCGTGGACCATTGCCGTCTGGGTGGGGAACTTCTCGGGCGAAGGCAATCCCGCCCTGAGCGGCGCGCGGGCGGCCGGGCCGTTGCTCTTTGACATTTTCCACCGCGTCCCCAAAAACCTCGACCAAGCGTGGTTCCCGCGGCCCGACGCCGACCTGACAACCGCGACGCTCTGCCTCGACAGCGGCCAGCCAGCTAGCCCCCATTGCCCTCATCCAACCCGAGCCTTGACGCCCCGGCACAGGCGGCCCATGGCCCGCTGCCCCTACCATCGCAGCATCGTCCTCAATGGAGCGGGGACCCATCAGGTGTGTTCGCTGTGCTGGAAACCGGACGACCACAGGCTAGCGCAGCAAATGGTCTATCCGACCGATGTCGTGCAATATCTGCGGGAGCGGGGGCAGGTGCTCCACGATCCGCCGCCCCACAAAGCGGACTGCCCGGTGCAACCCGAAGCCAAGCCCCTGCAGGTACTCTACCCGACGCCACAGGCCCGCCTGCAGGTCGGCCGGGATTTCGGCGGCAAGCAGCAGCCCATCGTCCTGCGGGCGGCTCACAGCGACCGGGAGCGGGCGTTATTCTGGTATGTGAATCGTCGCTTCTTGGGCCGCACCGTAAACCAGCACCGCTTGGCAGTCTCGCTGGAGCCGGGTACTCACGCGCTAGAGATCGTCGATGCGCATGGCTTTAGGGATCGCACCCGGTTCTACGTCGTGCGATAACCGAAGCACCAAGAACCATTTATATAGAACACTTCTGGTGCTTACTCTATCTTAGATAGCCCAGAGCGCAGTGTGGCCTAGCGACTGCTCCATTCCCCGCAAAAACGGACGCTGAGCAAAAGTTCGACCACCACCATCAATTCCAACGCAGAAAGACTAACATCATGGCTTTCAAATACAGCTTGCAGTGCGACACGCTTCCGTGGGTCGGATACAACGTCCTCGAAGAACCCGATGTAGTAATACAAGCCGCTGCAGAAGCCGGATACACCGGCATCGATCTGCCGGGCAATCCAGAGAAAATGGATGGCTGCGAATGGCGCAAGAGAGTGGAAGACGCCGGCCTCGTCGTCCCGGAAGTCCTCGCGGCTTGGGGGTACTACCACGCCGGCGAGGAGCGCAACCTCGCCAGTTCCGACCCAGAGAAAAGGGCACGCGCCGTGCAGTACGCCAAGGACACCGTCAATTTGGCAGCCGACGCCGGAGCCAGCTTCACAGAACTGTGCGCGGCCCAGCCAGCGGTTCCCCAGTTGCCATTTCCGCTGGAGCCGGTGGAGACCTTGCGCGACAACTTCCGGCAGTCGATCCGGGAAATCTGCGAACACGCGGCAAGCCGAGGCATCACCATCCTGCTGGAGCCGCTGAACACGTACGAGGGCCTCCCCGGCGTGCTGACGACGATCTACGAGGCGGTCAACTACGTCGATGAACTCGGGCTCGACAACCTCGGCGTGCAGCCGGACGTGTATCACATGAATATCGAGGAAGGCTCGATCCCGGATGCGTTGCGCTACGCCGGAGCGCGGATCAAACACTTCCACCTCAACGAGACCAACCACTGCCAACACGGGACCGGCCACGCCGACTACCAAGAGATCTTCAGAATCCTAAAAGGAATCAGCTACGACGGGTACCTCTGCACGTACATGCCCAAGACCACGCAGGCGATCTTGCAGAGTGCGCCGGGCAATCCCTACGTGCCCGAAGGCGTCGCCCCCGGTGCTGGAGCGCGGCCCGATCTGGTCGGCCTCCTCAGGGGCCTACTCTCCTTTCTGCAGGAGACAGAGCGAACCGTCGATCAATCGCGCGAGTTCTACGAGGCCGACGGCTGGCGGAGTTGACGGCGACGCGCGAACGATTCTGTCTGAAAGACGGGGCTTTTAACCCGATTTTCGGACGAATAAAACTTGCTTTTGCTTGGGATTTTTCTGTATATTGGCCCAAAATCTCAACTCATTTTTGAACGACGTTATGCACTTAATCACTCTTCCCATTGAGTGCGTACATATTGCACATACTTAGAGAAAGGAGGAGGTCAATAATAAAATTGGGCAACACGAAGTTTCGCAGAAGGTCTCAGCTTCCATCAATATACCAGCTTGGAGAACGCACTATGAAAAAGTTTTTAGCCAGTATTTGCCTCGCAGTAGCTTTAGCCTTGCTACCTACCCACTCGGCATTCGCCCAGGGTGCCATAGGCAGCGAGGAGAATGAAATAACCGAGAGCCGGATGCCTACAGTGCTGACGATCGAAGTCGAGGACATGAGCAGCAGCAGCTTCCCGGTGGATATTCCCTTCACTATGTCGGGGTCTCCCGCCACGGTATATCTGGCTGTTTACACGAACTAGGGGGATGCCGATCTCCCAGGCCTGACGGTGGAAGGAGAGTTCAATTGGCACACTTACCAGGAAGTGAACAAAGCTCTGTGGGTTTCCCCGGGCTCTCGCTTTGAGCCGGGTTCGCATTCAATTCGGTGGGATGGGAATGATATGGATGGCAATCAGGCCGATCCCAACGGCAGCTATCGGTTCTTTGTCGTCGGCCTTGACGACCAAGCACCGATCAACATGGTAGGCTATGCCAACGCGCGGCACACGGCTGAGTCGACCTTGGCCCGCGACCAAAACGGCGATCTCTTCATTATAACTGGCGGTAGCACGCAACGGCTGACGGCAGATGGGCCGCGTCATTTGTTCCTCACTCGCGTCGGAACTAACTGGCTGGAGACGCCGGGTGCGTGGCAGGCGATTGACGTGGAGAACGAGCTTATGACCGTTTCCCACGAAGATGACGTTATGCCGGCTGAGTGGCAGGGTGGCGGCAACGGCAAACAGTACGGTAGTCTGCCCGGAGACTTCTACGGCGATAGCTGGGACGGAACGGTCTACGGCGCCATCAAGTTCAACGTAGATCCGGCGAACGGCCAAGTTACCCTGGATCGTAACTTCGGCACTGAGGGGGACGGCCGCATGAAGTTTGAACCCTTCAGCGATGGGAATCTCGCCGTAGGCTCGACTGGCATAGATGTATGGAAGGGACGGCTCTACTATCCCATCTACGACCGGGGTAGAGATGCGCCCGCCCACGCCAATGTCGGGATTCAGGATGCGGCTACCGGCGAGGTCATCGATGTGCTCGACCTGTCCGAGTGGTTGGTCGTGGATGTGGGCGAGGGCAACCAAGCCTTCAGCCCCCACGATATCTGGGTGGACGATACCGGTATCTACAGCGTGGGCTATGCTGGCTCCCAGCATGTCAAGATCTCCCTTGATGGTGAGTTGAAGTGGCTCAACGACAACGGCGATGGCTTTGCGGATCGGCGGAACGCGGATACCGGAGAATTCGACTATGGTGCCTTCTCCATCACCCCATGGAACACATCTGGTTCGGGCAGCAAAGACGGCTGGGGCTTCGCCTTTATCCCGCTGTTAGGCAGTACCACCAGCACCGTGGATATCTTAGGCCCAGATGGCACGGGTATCCTCCACATGGTGGCCACCCATGCTCCGGCCCACTGGCCGCAATGGGTCGAGTCGATTGAAGAGGACGGTCCGTACGACGGGCTTTACTGGGACATCGGTTCGCGGCGCGGCGGTGGGACAGACCCCTGGGATGTGCCCGACTTCACGGGATTCCCGGCTCGTCAGGCGATCCACTTTCCCTTTGACACCAAGACCGCGCTCATCAATCCCGATGCCGGGGCCACGGTCGTAGAATCGGTAGAGGGAGTGAGCCTGCCCCATAAATATGCGCTCGATAACGCCGTTCCCAATCCTGCCAACCCACAGACCACCATCCGCTTCAGCATCCCTCGGGATGAAAACGTGATGCTGCAGATATACAATGTGTCGGGTCAGCAGGTGAAGACTCTGCATCAGGGCTGGGTCGAGGCCGGCACGTATCAGAGCGCGTGGGATGGGACGGATGATTCTGGCGCGAGCGTGGCCAGTGGCGTGTATCTCTACACTCTGCAGGCTGGTAGCTTCTTTGAGGCTAAGAAGCTGACTTTGCTCAAGTAATATCCGCCTCATATTGCGACAGATGGACAAGGTGGGAGATCGGCTGTTTTTAGACGATTCTCTCACCTTGTCCTCTTTCGTGCCCTATCTCAACTGTCCAGGCGCAGCTAAGTCACCCCCTACAGGAAGAAGGCTTTCTCTTGGGAAGACGAAGAATTCTGCTGTCCCTGACTCTCCTTCTGATCGGCTTTGGGAGCAGTCGGCTCTGTGGCCAAACCCTCCGCATCGGCCACTGGGAGCAGACCACTTACTACCGTCATACCTTCCAGGCTCAACAGGCTCGCTCGGGAATTGTGAGGATTACAGCTATCGGGGATTATACTCTTTATTTTAACGGTAGCGAAGTGAAATCCGACAGCGACTGGAAGACTGCCGAAGAAGTCTCTGTAGACCTACAGGCAGGGGCCAACGATATCGCAGTGGCGGTGAGCCATTTCGAGGCAGTAACCGGCACCGGTCTGATTCTCAGCCTTCAGGCTGGCCCTCAGGTTGCGGTGAGTAGTTTCACGGACGAAACATCTCCCTGGTTCTGGTCGGACGCCGCGCAAATCGGCACCGACTGGACAACCGAGAATGTGCAAAATTCGTGGCAGAGGGTGCAGGCCGGGGCGATCAGCAGAGGGCAGGTGCAAGGAGGCATATTTCATCCACTCGCCGAGGTGATCGCCGGCTATCCAAACGCGGTAAATCTGGGTAGTTCGAGCTCTGGTCGCATTGTCCTCGCCGACCAGCGTGGCCAGAATATAGCCTTGGGGCTGAATGCTACTGAGGTGGGGGTGACAGATGGCCGAATCGGCACTCCGGTATGGTCTTTGCCCCAGGGACTGGGGGCGCTAAATCGCTTAGTCGATATCACGCTGCCGGATCTAACGCGGATCAACCGGGTTCGGGTTATAACCAAGCCACCCGATGGGAACGAGACGTATGCTGGTAACTCGCTGCTGGGGTATTCTGTGCAGATCAGCGAGGACCAGTCTCGCTGGATTGAGATGGGGGGAATCAACGACATAGAGGACTTTATCTTCACAGAGGTGCTCTTTGATCCAGTGCTGGCACGTTACGTCCGGATCCAAGTGACCCAAGCAGAGGTAGGCCGAGATCCGGCTAAGGTGACGGAAATTCAAATATACGGCGTTGATTTTGTCCCTGAAGGAGGCTATATCTCGCCGCCGCTGGACTTTGGCGATGATGCGGTGAAAAATTTTGGGCGCGCACGCTGGTGGGCGGATGTGCCGGCAGCGACGGAGTTGAGCTTGCAGTTCAGCACGGGAGATTCGCCGGATACGACCGATGCTAGCTGGAGTGCCTGGAGTGAGGAACTCGAGGAGTCAGACCTCTTCGTTCCCTCTCCCGAGCCGCGGCGCTATCTGCGCTACCGGGTCAATCTCCGCACCGAAGACTTAGAAGTTACTCCGGCTTTGGACAGTCTTGAGATCGACTTCAGCGCGGAAAGAATCGCCGCCAGGGATGCACGTGGTTCAGTGTTCCCCAACGAGGCCCCGATGGGCGTGGAGACTCCCTTCGTCTATCGAGCTATCTTGGAGTTGGCCGAGGGTGACGCTGTGGAGAAAATTCGGATCCAACTGCCCAGCTTTCCCACTAGAGTGGATTCGATCCAACTGCTCGGTCAGGATATCCCTGTGCCGCAGTTCCCCACAGGTAGCGAAGGTATTGACGCAGGAGAACGCGTGTTGCGAATTATGCCTGGGAGCGTCAACGACCTAGATATCCTCTTCGAACCGCCGCTGAGTTCAATGGACGGGACGGAGATTCCCTTCCAAATTCTAGTCCACTCTGCCCTTTATACCGACACGCATGAATTTCGCGCCGCCCTGTTCAGTCCCAATTCTACAAATCCACAGAACATCCGCGAGAACTCGGTGGACGGCGCTTCTTGGGGGGTCGTAGTGACCGATGTAGTGGCGAAAGATCTGCTCAATGTCAGAGCCCACCCTAGCGTCTTCACACCCAATGGAGATGGCGTGAACGACTTCACCGTGATCGAGTTCACACTAACCAAAGTGGCCGCGCCGCGCCGCGTGGATGTGGAGATCTTCGATCTGTCTGGGCGCAGAGTAAGTCGGCTCAACGCGGAGCGGCTGACTGGTGGCCGCTATGTTCATCCTCTCTTGAGTAAAGAAGAAGCGCGCTTTGTTCCGGGCTTCTGGGACGGCATGGATGAGTCCGGCGAGTTGGTCCCCCCCGGAATTTATCTTTTTACGGTTACAGCGAATCTAGATAACGGAGATAAAACGGCCGCTGGAGTCGTCCATCTCGTCTACTAGCGCGGCCGGTGCGAGAAACAGGGCGATGATGGTCTGGCAGTGATTGTGCAACCCACAAGCCCAAAGCCATGCGGAGAAGCGTCGTGATGGAGAGGATTAGAGGAGGATTATCACTCGCTATATTCGCCTCGTGCCTCCTATACTTCTGCAGGGCTGAGGCCCAGCTAATCTCCCGCGACTACTATCCTCTGTGGCAAAAAGAGCGTTACGAGAATCTCGGATATTACGGCTACCGCGATTTCGATGAGCAGGATATTGAGCGACGGGTCTACGATCCCTTTGGGGTCTACTTAATTGACGGAGTTCCAGTATTCACGCTCGAGGAGAGCCGCACCGAGGGACCGGAGCGGGGCAGCGCCATCTTCAAGAGTCCGATCTACCCACGGATTTTCCGCAACTTGATGATCGGCATGGATTCCTACCGGGGATGGTCGGCTGCCATCATGGTCGGCGATGCCATCCCCACCCGCTTTTCGCCTTTGACCCTGAATTTGAGCCGTCTCAACGGCCTTCGCTTCGACGCCTCTACGCGCAAGACTAGTTTCAGTCTTATCGCCTCGCGGATCTCGGATCCGGTGCTCTTGGCCACGGGACTGTCCCAGAGCGGTGTCCAGGTAAATCCAAAGGGCGTGTTCAGTAGACCTTCGTTCGGAACCTATCTGATAGGCGGCCATTGGGAGACGACTCTGGGGAGTGTGCTCAAACTGGGTTCCACCTATGTCAATGTTCACAACTTCGACAGTATCGCGGGCAGGAAAGAGGGATCGCTCAAGGGAGTCGTGCCCTTTTCCGCCCTCGACGAGGCAAAGTCGGTATTCGTCCTAGTCAGCGATGATTCCCATTGGGACGGAGAAGGGCCACGCGTCTATCGCATGGAGATGTACGTTGACGGCGAGAGGCGGGACGATATCGAGCCGATGATCCGGATGATCCACTCGGTGCCCGAACTCATAGGCGCTGCCAACAGGACCATTGGGCGGGGAACCAATGAGATCGCGCTCCATCGGGCGGACAGACCTTCGTGGCTAATCCAGAATTATCAGATGGAGGAAATCGTCAGGGAGGGGTACACGCGCAGGGGTCAACTCAGCAATTTTACCAGCGGCGGGCTGTTCTTTAAGGAAGGAGAACCCGTAAGCCACGATGGCGTTCCTTTCTTACAAGTAGATGGGACGGATATTCTGGTCTACCGCTTTGAGATTCCTCCAGGTTCCAAAAAGGTACACTTCAGGGCGCTGACCGCAGGGGACTACGTGGTGGATGTAGCCAGTGCTCTAGGCTGGATCGGCACCGATGTCCAGTGGCGGGATTGGCACACCGCAAAGCGGGCCGAGAACAATGCTAAGGACCGGGGTAATATGGGGTGGATCGCGTTCCAGTACGGATTCCCAACGGGGATGATTCTCTACGGAATGAATTTCGAGGCCAAAGTTTTGGGCTTCCGCGCTTGGGGTGAATTCGTCCGCAATACCTCCTATTTCAAGTTCCCATCGGGAGAGGGCAAGCGCCTTTCCACGAATGAGGACGCCTATTTCTTCAACGCGTTTCGGGACATGGGTCGTTGGGACATGGGATTCGAGTATGTGAGCTTGCCTTCGGGATTCGCCACTTCTTTTCAAGCTCTAATGCAGAACCCCCGGCAAAATGTCATCGCCCCCTTTGATTTGGTGGACGACAACGACGACCGGGATGAATGGCCCGACCGCTGGGAGCAGGAGCGCGACTTTGCTTCGCTCAACATGACGCCGGCCCCAGGAGCAGGTCTGGGATTCGGGGTTTTTCCCGGCCTAGATGTAGATAACGATGGAGTTCGCGACAATGTTTGGTACAACGGGGCGGACAAGGTTCTGACCTATTACGACCAGCCCTTTGTGTTCGGCGACGATTTCAACAATAACGGTCTAGTGGATGGGTGGGAAAACGACAATCGGTCGGATTATCCCTACGATCACGACAGTCGCGGCGGTCATTTATTCATCACTTGGCGTCCCTTTACTTCCCAACAACATGCGTGGGTGCGGGTCGGCCACTACGATATGCGCCAGCCGGACAGCGGTGGCCGGGATTTGACCACCTATGTGAAGACCAATTATCTGAAGCGCTGGTCGGAACTCGGTCGGCTCCAGCTCGGCTACTACGGCAAGAGAGTACGGGACGATATCAGCAATGATCTGTACCAATTCATCGGCGGCGGTAGGTACCAAGTATTGCCGGATCGGCTACTGCTGCGCAACAGTCTGCACAATACCCTCGTAGTGGGGACTCACCTCAACACGGACAAGCTGCCGCACTTGAACATCTACAATGATATTCTCGTGGCAGTCAACGATCAGCGAGAATTGACCGATGGAGATTTCTTTCAGCCGGACAGCCGCATAACGACTATGGGGTATGTAGCTAGGGTCGATTACACTTGGTATATAGGCGATAGCTTCGGTCTCGGTCCGATGTTCAAGGCAGTCTTCAACCGGACTAAGGCCGAGCTATTTAGTTTGCGGAGACATGCGTATACACTGACGCCGATCATAAGGGGAGACTACCATTTGGCTCCACATACAGTGCTGCGAGGAGGGATTCTCGGATGGCCACTGCGGGAGAAGCACCGAGACTTGGTGCGGCCTTTTTTGGACCGAGATTCTTGGTACTACATCTTGGTTCTGGAAAATCTCGGCAATTACCGGGGAGTTGATGTGAGTACCAACATCGGCTACCAGAAAAATTTTGACAGCTACCCTTCCTCTTCACACCGCGTGAATGTCGGTGCCGTTCGCTATTTCATCCGCTTGCGCATCGGATAGAGTTGCTATGAGCAAGAAGCGGGGCTTTCATTTTCTATTTTTAGGCGCTCTGTCCCTAATGTGGGTCGGAGAGAGTAGCGCCTATGTACGGGGATCGGGGCTTTTTCTCTACCGGCCGGGCGAGGGATATATCACCCATGCTCAGGAACCCTACAAACACTGGCCGCGATCTTATCTGGTCCGTCCCGAAGATCTAGTCTTCGACGAGTTGGGCAATTTTGTCGTCGAGGGCATCGAAGTGTTCCGGTTGCGCGAATCGCGCACCCTTGATCCTGAGCCGGGAAGTGTCATCAACAAGAGCCGGTATTTCAAAGACTACCTCAGCCGGCTTTCAGTGTCCTCTGATTCCTACGGAAAAATCAACACTTCCCTGATCGTCGGTGACAATATCCGCACCAAATTTACCTCGCTGACCCTAGACTTGGCGGCCATGAACGGCATTCGTTGGGATATGAACATGCCCCAAGCTGATTTTACCCTGATTTCCTCGCGTCTGGACTATCCCATCTTCGACGTGAACGTGAACGCCGATAACAAGCAACACAACTTTGGTGCGCTCGGCACTCGGCCACCCTTATTTGCAACCTATCTGCTGGGATCGCATTTGGAGACCCAAATTGGTGCGTTGAATCTGGGACTCGTGTGGGTCAATCAGTATCGCATCAATAGTCTGATGGAACGGGGAAGCTGGGATTTCAGGGGAGCGACGCCGGGAAATATCCAGCCGGTTGATTATCTGGTAGTGAAGTTTGCGGATGGGTCGATAGACGATGATGGAGGGCCCCGAGTATACGATTTTGAGGTTTATATCAACGGCCAACCGCGACCGGAATTGCAGGTGTATCCCGATGCTGTTTCAGCGGCGGGCCTTGACGCTACCCAGCGCATCGTCGTGACCCGGCATCACCGCGAGGACATTGATCCAGCCTTTCCCAACGGCGACAAGGAATTTCTGCGGGAATTGGGACGGGAAATACCGCCTTATGTGGAATTCGTCAGCGGCTTACTACCCGAGGACTTTCCCGGAGAAAAGGGTTATCTGGAAGCACACGGCAAAGAGTTTCTTCTCTACTGGGTACCGTTGAGCGAGGAAGATATCGACGACGTGCGGTTCAAAGTCAAGGTGGGCAACGACTATCGGATCAGCCTGTCCGAGGTCTATGCCAACGATCCTAGTAGGGCGAGGAGGGATCGAAGTCCGCGGGACCGGAACAGGGCACTTTACTTCTACGACGTCGCCCACGCTCCAGGCAAGGTACAGGACCTTTCCAATCTACAGGTGGTAGAGTTCCGGCACGGCCGACAGACTGGGAGAATGCTGGGCGGAATCCACGCGGATTTTGCGGTAGAGGATCTCTTTGTGCGGGCAGAGTACGATCTCAGCTACGATTTTCGCCAGTTTCCGGTAGCCAAAGGGAAGCGGAGCGATCGCCGGGGCGAATCGTATTTCATCAATGCCGTCGTGGACCGGGACGGCGTGGAATTCGGCGGCGAATTATTCCGCATAGGCCCGGAATACGGCACCTCCTTGCAGGTTCAAGATCCTAGCTATCAGAGCTTTGTCACCTTACCCTTTGCACCCTTGGACAGCGAGATTGACGGCGGCTTGAAAGGCATTGATGGATTCAACCAGAGTTCGCTCAATGGAACCCTGATCTTCGATACGGTGGAGGACAACGACGACAAAGACCGCTTTCCAGATGAGCATTATATCAGGAGTCGGAGGGATCTGGATGGAGTTTTCCCAGGGCTAGATCTCGATCAGGATGGCCGGCCGGAGACCAATATAAACAACAATGGTATCCCCGATTATCTGGAGCCTTTTCTGCTCTTTGACGTCAACCCCGAAGAGTACGATTACGGCGATGATTTGAACAACAACGGAGTCATCGACATCCGGGAGAACAATCCCGATGTGGACTATCCCTACAACAAGGACCTAAAAGGATTTCACCTATTTGCGTCTTTCCGCCCTTGGCAGGGAACGGCGCTCAAGGTGGGGCACTATAACACGGAGCAGATCGCCGCTGGGGGCGAGAACAAGGTCTTTTACACCAAAGTGGAACACACCCGTCATCTTCCCTTTTGGGGTCGCCTTACCCTGATTGACTTCGCCAAGAGAGTAGAAGACGACATCCGGGATAACGTCTTCCAGTTTCCCCGCAATGCTACCTTTGAACTGCAGGAAGACATCAGCGGTCGGCTGACTGGTGCGGGATTGACCATTGACCTGATAGAAGATCCTCTGCGCATGAAGAACAGTTTCGTCAACACCGCCTATGCCGCCTTGGATTTTGCTGGTGCCCCCCCCCTCAACATTCACCTCGATTTCAAGCACGATTTCAATCGCCAATTTGCCCAAGCAGGACGCAAGTCCAACCGCATCGTCAGGCTGACTTCCGTCGTCAAGGGAGAGTATCCCTTGGATCTGTCGGGTATATTGCAGGATGTGAGAATCACTCCTCAAGTGAAAGTAATGGGACAGAAGTTGACTAATGATCGATGGCAGGTGCCGGTGCTGCACGAGATATTCTTCTATCCCATTCTGCGCCTAGACTGGAATATGACCTCCTTGACGAGCGTTCGCATTGGAGCCCAGGGCTTTCCCTTTCTGCAGAGCCGTTCCCTCGACTTGGTCAATTCGAATAGGGACTTTGCCAGCGAAGACTATGTTTTCATACTCGCCAATACTTTCACTTATCAGGGGTACAGGGTGAACTTCAACATGGGCTATCAGATACAGAAGAGGGAATTCAATTCTCCCCGCCAGGCCCTTAATAACGTGGATACGTCCATATTCTTTTTCCGGGCCTTGGTCGGACTCCGTCCGGTCATATAGGAAAAGGCCGTGTCAAACGATTTGCGCCAAAAATTTTCCAAGCCTTGCGGAATTTTTCCTCGCTGGCCTTTTAGTGGACAATCGCCGCTTTTCGCAAGCTGGGTCCTGCTCGTTGTCCTGATCTGTGCGAGTTCGTCCATCAGCGAGGAAGACGAGTCTTCCGCGAGCTGGGGACCGCGCATGGGAATCGATATTCCGGAGGTGCCGCGAATCCAGCCCGACCGGATGTTTCTGAGGAGAGATTGGGAACCCTACGAGAATTATGCCCACGAAGAAAAGAGGTACAAAAACTATTCAACCATCCTTTCTCCCTACCGCGACCCCAAGCAGTATTTCTACGGGCCGCTAGGGAATCGCTTAGTCTATGGGATCCCCGGCTATGACTGGGTAGAGACCACGGGTCTAGGCCCCCAAAGTCGGGGATCGTCGATACTGAGGGTGACAGGCAATCTCTACAACTATCCCGGGCGCGAACAGTCCACCTATCGGCGCTATTTCGAGGATGTGCTGACTGTCTCGGAGCAGACCAACAGATGGTGGGCGGGCCTGACCATTGCTCAGGAGTTGCAGGGGCGCTTCACGCCGCTGACCCTGAAAGTCAATGCCTTTCGCGGTTTCAGAATTGACGTGGGTACAAAACACGACGACCTCTCGGCCCTATTCATGAACTGGAACACGGTGCGGATGGGGGCGTTTCACTTTGAGCGGCGGGTCGGCCTGCTGAACTTGGGTTTGACTTACGTCAACCAGCACGAGAGCTTCAGCGATTCGTACGGCCACACCTTCTCCCGCAAAGGGGTGCTGCGCCACGACCAGCCATACCCAGAAATTATCGCCGTCAAATTTTCGGATGATTCACCCAAGGACGATCGGGGCGGCCCCTACATCGTCGAGTTGAACATCTTGGTCAACGGAGTTCTCCGCAAGGACATCGTCCCGGATATTGTCGAGCACATTGACGGCATCACCGAGTCCTCGGTGGGCCGATTCGGTTCGCAGGGGTTAGTGCGCAATGCCTATGCCGAGCTGTCGGCGGCCTTTACTTCCTCGGTCCCGACGCAACCCACCTATATGCAGTACCGCATCAATGAAGCACCGCTCTACATGGACTATCTCTTCTTCAAGGATCTAAGATTGAATGATTCGGTAGATCCCGAACGCCAGTTTACGACGTACGTGTGGCGGGGTGTAGAATTTCCCATTGAGGAGCCGTGGCACCTAGCGGTAAATCTACAGCCGGAAGCATCAACGAGCAGGAACTACTACCGCAATAACGCCGATGAGATCTTGGGGGAGCGATTTACTGAAGATGAAGTGCTTGCTATTCTGATTCGCAACAACGCCCTAAACAACATCTATAGACCTCTGGAACAGTCTTTCCGGTGGCGCACCGACGAAACAGGTCCTATAGAGGTTTCTGGCGACGACTTCGTGGTCTATTACTTCAACCTAGCGGGAGAGGGCTATATTCAATCCGTTTCCTTCGAAGCTGTGGTCGCCAACGATTACAAGATTGAGGTGGGAACTGTGGCTAGGAATAGAAGGGTGGATCTCGATGATCCGTATGCGCCGATTGAAAGCCCCTATACACAGCGCTATGGCCAGCCCACGCTCTTTCGCGTAGTGGAGCGCGCCCCAGGGAATGTCCAAGACCGGTCGAACGTGAAGCGCATTTCATTCGACATCGGCACGCAGACCGGGATGGAGATTTTGGGAGCCAATTTCAGTACCAATATTTTCGGTTTAAAGATCGACGGAGAGTACGCGAGGAGCCTGCACTACTTCCAATATCCTGATGGTGTAGTCGGCCCCGATCCCAGCACAGCCGTGCGCTTCGGCAAGCGCTTTAACCAGAAAGGTGAAGCGTATTATCTGGTAGCGCGCAAGGAGCACGAGCGCTTCGACTGGGGAGGCGAATTATTCCACATGGGACCGAACTACAGCACGGAACTCGTAGTGTTGGGCACGCCGGCCGTACCTCACTTCAACAATACCGTACGCTTGATGATGGTGGACGACAATGACGACAACGATCGCTTTCCCGACTCGTGGTTCCAGCAGTACATCGCCGGTTTTGTCAACGAGGGAGTGGATGCGGATGGTATCTTCCCCGGCAAGGACGAAGATGGAGATGGGCGGCCGGACACCAATAAAAATGGGAATAGGTTGCCGGACTATCTAGAACCCTTCCTGATGTACGATGTGGAATCGGACGACTATATCTACGATTTGGATCTGAACAACAACGACAGACCAGATGGCCGGGAGGACGATCCCGAACCCGACTATCCCTATCCCGAGGATCTGGAGGGCCACCATCTGTTCGGGAAGTACCGGCTGCGGCGGGATCTGAGCTTCTCGCTAGGCCGCCTCAATGCTCACCAGCAGGATGGGGCGGGTAAAAATTTGATGAATTATGGTCGTCTCATCTGGCAGGCGCAGCAGCCGGGACTAGGTAGGTTGATGGTGGAGAATACACTGAAGCGGGTTTGGGACACTGTGCCGGATCGCGTCTTGATCTCCTCGGACTTCGGTAGGAGTCCCTTCGGCAAGACGCATCTGGCCGGATTTGGCTACCAACAACAGTTCGACCTGATATTAATAGAGGACAATCTGAACTACAAGAATAGCTGGGCCAATAGATTCTACTTGGAGACGCTTTTGAGTCCGCTCAAAGACCTGAAAATGTATCACAACTTTCGCTACGAATTCAACTGGCAGCAGCAGGGCCTTTTGGCTGATGGAACCCATCAGCGCAAGAATGCGATTCGCACTATGAGTTCGGTTCATCGCGTCGATTATACTTGGCGGAGGCACCGAAGTAAATTGGAGATCATCCCGGCGTTGAAACTGCTTTTCCTCAAGCGGACCCAAGACATCATCGACATACCCTTGGCCGATGAGACCTCGGTCATTCCGTTGCTCAAAGCCAATTACTATGTGACGCCCCGCACTACCTTTCGCCTCGGTGCCCAGGGTTTGCCCTTCTGGAACTATAGCGTCAAGGACCATGGCAACACTTGGAACAGTTTCGAGCAGAATGTGTACGTCCTCATGATGACCAATCGTTCCGACTATTTCGGCTATGAGATTGTGGCCAATGCTGGAGTGACTTTCGATCGCCGAACGTACGACGATTCCTTCCGCAGTGCCGACAATACCGATGTCCTAGCTGTCTTCATACAAATCGTGGCAGGAGCACCGCGATATTGAAAGACAGGTATATGCTCAAGCGAATCCAACAAAAGGTAATTGTGATGAAATATTTTATTTTATTAATAACACTTCTCAGCTTGGCACTTCCCTGCTGGGCACAAAGCGAAGACGATGTCTTTGCAACTAGACAGATCGCCACTAAAAAGAAGGCCGTTGTCCTGTCAGCTCTCTTCCCAGGGCTAGGTCAGCTCTCCACCGACCAGAAGATAAAGGGAACGCTCATGTTGGTCGGCGAGATTAGCTCTCTGGCCGTAGCGCTAATAGCAAACGAGAACTATAATACGCGCCGCGACAATTTCCACCGGCTAAAAGACGAATACGCAGTGATGGCGACGGGGAACAGCCACTACGATCTCGCCCAGCAAAAGTGGGATGAGTTGCATAAGACCAATGCTGAGTTGGACGACCTGCATCTGACGCGCAGAATTTTTGGGGCGGTAGCTGTGGGGGTGTATATTTATAGCCTGACCGATATGCTCTTATATGATTCTCCCAAAGTACCCGCTGTGACCCGATGGAACTTGAGGGCCGTGCCGGGGATGGGAGATGTGCCGCCCAAGTTGGTGCTGATGGGAAGTTTCTGAACCTTTTAGAGGGAGTTCGTCAATGGGTAGAGCCTTGTGGTTGCTTTTTTGTCTGCTGCCGATCTTCAGCATCTTGCACTGCAGCAAGGATCATAGCTTGCCGTCCAAGTTTCACGAGAATCGGGTTGGGATTCCCCAAGATTTGGCAGCATCCTTTGAAGGGGACGATGTGATTCTAGGGTGGAGCATGAGCGACACTGCGGCCGTCTTTTACTATATAGTCACGGTAACTGAAGGCACGTCGGGGGTGGAGCGTCAATACACTACTCCCGGGGCTGGGCAGTCCTATACTGTTGAATTCGCCTGGGTTGATTCTTTCTATACCTTCCAGGTCCAAGCCGTGGATAACACCAACTTCGCCGGTCAGAAGTCGAATGTGGATACTGTGTTTATTACGCAATAATAACGCAATGATAGAGTATGGATATATAGGCTTTAACGGCTGACGCACTCCTACCTAGAGCAAGAAGGTACTGTCGGCGTCGGAATTCACTTCGGATCGAATACAGGTGCAAAAATCTACTCCAGATCGTTTTAGGGCTCCATCAGATGCGATAGCTCTAAGGAAGCTCTATCGAGATAACCGCAGAATATCCTACGCTGCCTACGCTCTAGCGTTGCTCATAATGGCCTCAGCCTTCGCCTATTTAGTGGGAATAAAAGAAGAAAAACCCGTGCCCAAGCCTCTGGCAACGGAGTTCATAATTCGCAAGCCGATGGCCAAGAAGCCCTTCCGCATGAGGAAGACCGTGGTGCAAAAGAGGGTGATGACCCGCAAGCTAACTGCCTCGAAGCCGAAACTGGCCCGAACGCCCCCACGGCCGGTGCGGCGGCTAGATGTATTGGGCAATGTCGCTGTCTTCGATCGCGGAATCGATGCAGGAACAAGCGTGGGGGTCGGTACTATCACGCCGCAGATGCCCTCGATACAGATCAAGAGTTCGAAGGATCCAGAGAAGCGGATCAGTATGCAGGAGGAATTTCTGGATCTAAATGCGCTCGATACGGGTAAGTATCGGGGCATGGTAATCCAAGATCCGAACGATCGGAGAAATATCAAGGGCTTCGTCTATTTGGCGCTAGCTTGGGCCAATGATCTCCAACCCGATGCTCCCCGCTCAGTTTCTAGGCTTGCAGATGGCATCAACTCTTATACCGGTATTCAGGCCAAGGTGGCGGACCATATGTTTTTGGACTCTCCCGAACTGTTCAAGACGCCTTTTGTATATATCACGGACAAGGATGGTTTTGAACTGACGGATAAAGAAATCGAGAATCTGGGATGGTACATGCGGAATGGAGGATTTGTTTTTGCCGACAATGACCGGCCAGACCTAAACTTTGGGCCAGCGGAAGCTTCGTTGAGAAAGATGTTCAGCTTGGCTTTGGGCAAAGATGGCAAGCTGCAGCGCATCTCCAACAGTCATCCGATTTACCACAGTTATTTCGACCTAGATGGTCCTCCGGTCGGCGGAGAATACCTGAGTGTCAGAGGTAACCCCGACATTTTCTACTACAACTCGGCCGAGCAGACAGATGTTTATTATCAGCCCGATCAGGCGCAGTTTCTCGAAGGCGTCTTTTTGAATGGACGCTTGGTAGCAGTTTATTCAGATATGGGCTATGGAAGCATCTGGCAGGATGAATTCGAGAATGAGCCTCAGCTGAGGATGGGAGTCAATCTGGTGGTTTTCGCCCTCACCCAAGAAGGCTCTATCGCGCAGCAGCAGATTGATTTCTACACTGAACTCACCGAGTAAATTTCTTCTTAAAGCCTACCTCTGCTGTGTAAGCCGAATTTGATCGGCTGAAGGGCTGATTCATTTATGGCCCCACAGCCAATCAAGTGTTCATCACTACCACTGCATGGCTCTCCGGGCCGCAAACCCCCGCGCTGTTGCGCACCTTGAGCCGCAGTTGGTTCAGGCCCTCGTGCAGCCTCCACTCCAGCGAGGGGTCTGTTTGTTCGCTCCACTCGGCTCTATCGATCTGCACCAGAAATGCGTCAAAGCAAGGCGTTTCGGTATCCACATCCACGCGCAGAACATCCGGCTCGGCGGTTTCGCTCAAGAAGAATTTCGTCTGGTTGAGCGGAGGACTGAAATCCTGCCAGCGCTTGGTATGCTGGTGGTATTCTCGTTTGCGGGGGAACATATCGCTGTAGAAACAATAGAAGAGATCGCTTCCCCAGTTGCTGGACAGGCGCCACGGTAGCGGCCAAGGTCGGCTGGCAAAGTCGTTGCGCCGCACCATTTGCAAGTGTCCTTTGAGGATCAAGTGCTCCGGTCCTCCGCTCAGGTCGTCAATCGAAAAAGCATTGTCGCCTTGGCGATAGGCAACGCGAGCGGCACGGAGCATTTCGAGGTCCGGCAGGTGCCACTGGATGGGATATTCCCAAGTCGCCGGTCCCGGCATGATTTCGGCCAAGCGCTCGCTGATTTCTACTAGACTCAGAGGAATGCCCGTGTCAGGGTCGTAAATGTAGTAATCGCGCGTCGCATCCAAGAATATCCACTTGTCGAACTCGTTGGACCACACTTCGGCCACTTCGTGCCCGTAGGTGTGCTTAGTGGAGATATTGACCCAGCGGGCCGGAAAGCCCATGGCCAGACAGGCGGCGATTAAGGTCAGGTTACAGTAGAGGCAGTGGCCATCGCGGCGGCGCTTCTGGTAGTCGTCCAGCAAGCCGGGGCGTCCACTTGCATCCCTAGCGAGTTGAGGCAGATCAAAGTAATTCCATTGGTAGGCATCTAGGCGGCCGAGCGGCACTTTGTAGGCCCAGTGCATGAGTTGTAGCTGGGCATCAAACTCAGTCGCCGCGTCTGCTACCATCGCGTCCAGTTCAAAGCGGTGGCGCAATTCGTTCAAGCGGGCAAAATCTTCGTGGACGTACGGCAGGGATGGACGGACGACGCGACCGTTGCGGAATTGAAGAAGGTGGTAACGTCTATTGGAGCGGCGCTTGTGCTCGCGGCACTTCGCTTCCACGGAAATACCTTTGAACACCGGCGTCACCAGCGGATTGTGGGCGGACATGACAATCTTGAACTGCAGGTAGCGTCCAGCGGAAGCACACCATGTCTTGGAGAAATTTACTACGGACTCGAAAGAGGACCATGCGGCGGCTGTAGGCACTGGATTATCGCCCAGACGTGCCTCTATTTCCACCTGACTTCCCTCGGGCACGTCCACTTCCCATTCTACCCGGCACTCTTCTATGTCGAGCAATCTCTCGATTCCTTTTGTGTCCCCTCCTGTAGCCAAGTCGATCACCGACGAGACAAAGGTACCCTGTGGTACGCTGCGATCTAGACTGAGGCGGATGGTGTACTCCCCGTCGATTTCATCTTTCCAGCCTAGGTGCTCAAAATCCCAGGTCTGGCCCCGGTCTCGACTCTTGGCGCTGCGATTCGGGTGGCAGAGTCGCGTTTCAGAGCCACGCTTATATTCTCCATCAGCGGCCACCATAATTTCCCAACTGGTCTCCTCCGATTCGGCCCACAGGACGAACTCATTGGTACCCTGCCGCAGGGCACCCACTGGCACGGCCACCACGAACCAGTTGTCGAAGTGCGAGCCTCCCCAGTCGCTGGTGTAGTAGTGGCGAGCAGCGGGGTGGGCTATCTTGCTCGGAGGTCGGATCAAGTGGTGCCCATTGACACAGATGTGGAGTGCATGGTCATTGTCGTCCATTTCCCGTCCGTTGAAGATCAGGTAGGCGGCTAGGGCACGGGGATCATCCAGGACCAGATCTTTGCGCACCATGACCCCTTCTTGCAATTTTTCAAACCACGACCGGTCCTCAGCGCCCTGGGGGCAACCGATGGCCGGCGCATCGTCTTCGACTAGGAGCATATCATTGAGAACGATCGCCTTTTTCAGCTCGCAGTATTGGAGTTGATCGAACCGGCCTCGTACTTCGAGCGCGGCGGCATCGAGCGCAAAACAGAGACTGCTATCTATCGACATATTTGAACGCTCCTTTGACTCTATCTTGGCCATCTAGGCGGCTTTAGGACACCCCAATTCTAAGCCGAATTATCCATAAAAATGGTTTGCTGAGCCAAGTTGTTGCATTATAATAAGAATACCTCAAGTCAGCCATCAATGTTCCCACAGGTGCCCTGCTCCAATATCAGCGGTTCGAGTACTCTCAGACCAGTGTGAACAGCGACAACACGGCAAAGATAAACTCCTAACGCAAGAGCGGTAATGAAGCTGAAAACAGTCATTCTGATAGGCCTATTTTTCGCTGCCCTTTTTCTCGTAGTGGTCTATGTCGACAAAAAGGAAGGCGAAAAAAAGGGAGAAGAGTACCACTCTAGAGAATTACTGACCTTTGACAAGAATGAGGTGGACGAACTCAGCATAGAGAATGCGAGCGGTAGAGTGGTGTGCCGCAAGGTCGGAGAAGACTGGCAGATCATCGAACCTGTAACGGTTGATGCACATCGGGGGGCCATACAAGCGGTCCTGGCTAATCTCGAGCGGGCACGACTGACGCGGTTTCTCGTCTTGGACGATGAATCGACAGAAGAAGCACTCAAAAAGTATGGTCTAGACTCTCCGCACGTGAAAGTGAGTCTGCACGTCGGGGGACGCCTGCTAGACACAGTCCTGTTTGGGGATGAGAATCCATCTGGACGGTATGTCTATGTCAAGAAGGATTCTGAGGACCGCATCGGCATGGTCGAATTGTACCGTCGCACCGGGGTAGACAAGCAATGGAGCGAACTGAGGAATAAGACTACGCTCAAATTCAAGAGAGCGTTGGCGACGAAATTGAGAATTGAAAGTCAGGCGGACACCGTCGAAGTAACAAAGAGCGGTGAGGAGTGGCAGATGGAGTCCCCGACAGAGGCGAAAGGAGACGGAGAAGCGATAGAAGCCATTCTACAGGGCTTGGCCTCCCCCGTCGAAGAATTCGTCGACGATGCACCCAATAGCTTGAGGCCATACGGCTTGGATCCACCTGCGCTACGCGTCAAAGTCTCGGTGGGTGATGAGGTCCATAGTTTGTGGGTCGGATCTGAGAAGGAGGGGAACTACTACGCCAAGGATCTGTCAAGGAGTCCTGTATTCACGCTCGATGCGTCCTTTGTAAATCAGCTAAATCGGGCGAGTTTCGAGTTGAAATCCAGGAAATTGTTCGATTTTACCCGAGAAGAGGTCAACCGCGTCGAGTTCGCCTATAGGGATAGCTCCATACTTTGCGTGCGAGACAGTGTCGTTTGGCTGGCAGTTTCCCAGGACCGACCGATCAACGCGATGGAGTTAAAAGCCGTTCTGTTCAATATGGAGAAACTCAAAGTCGAAAAATTTCCGCCATTGGCCCAAAATTCCCACCGTGACTACGGCCTCAATCCACCGCGCATGAGAATCAGACTTTGGGCCGGTGAGGAGACTGTCGGAGATCTTTCCCTCGGTGAGGAAGAGGGAGATCTGGTCTACGTCAAGAGGGGCGAGAACGACTTAATCTGTCTAGTAGATAGGAAAATCGCCGAGTCCCTTACGGCGGAGAGACTATTTGCACCAGAGCAGAGATAGACGCAAGGGAGAAAATCCGGTGTCGGGAAAGATCACAGCCCAGATCAAATGGCTCGGTATCGGAATGGCGTGTGCCGGTCTCATCGGAGTAATCTGTTTGTACTTCTTCGCCTCCCCCTCGAGAGATCGAGCCGAAGCCAAGGCGTTATTCGATCAGGGAAACACCTACTTGAACGTCGGTCAGGTGGGTCGTGCGATTGACTACTATAAGAAGGCGATCGACCGCGATCCAGATTTTGTCTACGCCTACAACGGTATGGGCATGGCCTACAGAGCTACGGGAGATTTGGCCCGGGCAGAGTATTACCTCCTGCAGGCTCTTTCCCTAGATCGGACCGTGGTGGATACCTACAACAATCTGGGGATCATCTACTCGGAGAGCGATAGACCAGAGAAGGCAGAAGCCATATACAGACAGGCCCTTTCCTTGGACCCGAACTCCGCCGTGATGCACTACAATCTGGGTGCCTTCTACGCGCAGATCGGCCATTACAGCAAGGCAGTAGAAGAGTATAGGAATGCCGTCCAGCTCAGACGGGATCTATTCCAGGCTCACAACAACCTAGCACTCTCCTACATCGCCTTGGGCAAGCCGCAGGAGGCTATAGCGGAGTACGAGATTTCGCTTCAGTTGAATCCTCATCAGAGCAGAGCCTACTACAATCTCGGACTCGTCTATGCCGAAGAAGGCCAATATGAAGTGGCGCTCGACTATTACAGAAAGGCGCTCCAGGGCAAGCAGAATAATCCCGACATCCACTATCACCTCGGCTTGACCTATGAGGGTCTGCAACAGGAGGAGAAGGCGCTGGCGCAGTACGAGAAAATCCTTTCCTTCGCCCCCTCCCATCAGCAGTCCCATTATCGCATCGGTTTGCTGCTGGCTAGGGAAAATCGCTATAGAGAGGCTGTAGCCTATTACGAGCAGGCGATCTCTCTAGATCCCCAGTACGCCGATGCCCACTACAATTTGGGCCGGGCCTATATGAAATTGGGAATGCGAGCAGAAGCCCAGCGCGAGATGGACTTGTTCAAAAAGATGAGCCAGTACAACAAAGAGAAAGAGCACATCGGCAAAATTCTGCTCTACATGCCCGGCGATGCGGCAGCGCACTGGAAATTGGGACGCATACACGAAAAATACGGTCAGTACGAGCGGGCAGTCACCGCGTACAGGAAGGCCCTGACACTGCGACCGGGCTTTGGGGAAGCTCGGCGGGGACTCAAAGAAGTGCTGCAGAGGGTTCAGAGCCTTTGAGCTCTTCGCAAGGCTTGCAGAGAGGAGAGACCTGATGAATTTGCTGGGCTTGACGATTGTGAGTATGACCTTGGGCATTGCCCTTCTGGCAAAAGATGTGCCCACCAGAGAGTACATGCTCTCCACCTTCCAAGCGGGTCAGAGTTTCTATTCCGAGGGAGCCTACGATCAGGCCATCGAGAAGTTCGAGGATATCAGCAGTGTTCGCAGTATGTTGCTGGATGGCAGCGACATCGTCGTCGTGGTTGGAAAAGTGGAAACTGCGGTGCAAGACGCGGCGATTTACCAGATGGGCAATGCGTATTTCAAGATGTTCGAGGAAGAATTTCATGCCGCGAAGGACGAGTTGAACAAAGAGAAACAGGAGCAGCGGAAGGAAAGGGCGGAGGAATACTTGGAAAAGGCGGTGAGCTATTTCTCCAGAGTTGAAGAAAATGCTAGGTCCGAGAATTTGCGGGCGCTAGCGCAGAACAGAATTACTACCTGTTGGTACAGCGCCCAGCACTACCAAGAAGTCATCCGCGCAGGACAGAAATTTATTGAGAAATATCCCGACAACGCGTATGTAGTGGAGGCTCTTTACAACATAGGATGGTCCTACTACGAACTGAAGGAATACGCCAATAGCATCGCAGCCTTTACCGAATTGACAGAGCGTTTCAAATCCGGCTTCCAGGTCAGTCGGGCCTTTTTCCAGATCGGTGAATGCTATTACGACCAGGGGCAGTACCGCAAGGCGATCCCCTACTATCAACAATTAGTAGACCAGTTAAACATCGACGCATTAAGCGAACAAGAAATCCAGAAGATGCAGTTCGAGAAAGTAGCCGGTCTGGTAGACGAAACCGAGTATGAGTTGACCGCAAAGGCCCAGATCCGGATCGGGGACTGCTACAGCCAGTCAGCGGAATTTGAAAAGGCAGAGCGATCCTATCGCTCTGTCATCACAGTGTTTGCTCAGGAGCGGAGACTGGTTGAGAAGGCTTATCAGAGCTTGGCAGATATGTACTTTGAAAACCGGCTTTTCGCCCGCTGTGTGGATACGTACCGCGAGGCCATCGTCCAAATACCCAACAACACATTTAAGGCGCGAATGCAGTTTCAGCTAGCTCAGCGCTATACCGAAGCGAGCGAAGAATGGGGAGAAGACTACTTTGACGATGCGATTAGCGAATACAACGTATACGTAAAAGCCTACGGCGAGATCGCCTCCCAAGCCGGCTACTCCCTAGGAAATGCCTGGTTCGAAATTGGTCGAGCCTACTACGCTAAGGCTGAAAAACTAGCACAGCAGAAAGATACAGCAGGGGCCCGCGATGCCTATGCGGCAGCTGTGCAGGCCTATGACGCGGTCTTGGCGCAGTATCCCGATCCAAATTTTGTCACCGCGACCAGATTTAATATCGCTCTCTCTAAACAGAGAATTGGCGAACAAGCGGCGCAGCGCGAAGCGGAGCAGATCTACCGGCAGATCATCGCGGACAATCGCGATGGCACTTATGCTAAGAGTTCACAATTCCAATTGGCGCGGATGTTCTACAACCAAGAGCTATACGATAGAGCGGTGGCCTTCTACGATGAAATTATCGCGGCGACGGATGATTCCACTCAGTTGGATGTCGCCCATTTTGAACTGGGATTGGCGCTAAATAAAAAAGGAGAGGGCGAGAGGGCGACGGAGGTCTTTTTGCAGGTGCGGGAAACGGCCCCGCAGTCCTCGTTAGCGAGCATCGAAGCAGGACGCATATATCTAGGTATGGAGCAATTCGACCGAGCGCTACGGGTTCTCGGACAAGGCATGGCTAGAGTCGGCAGCGAGGAGGAGCGAGCTCAATACCACTACCTGAAGGGCAAGGCATGGGTGGGCAAAGAGGAATACGCGCGTGCGGTGGACCAATTTACACAGGCCCTCAATAGTACGGATAATCCCAAGCTGAAGGAGATCGCACAGTACGACAGAGGGACGAGTTACTCGCGTCTGGAGCGATACTCAGAAGCGGCGGAAGATCTGATAGGGCTAGTGGATTCTGCCAACGAGAGGATCAAAAGTCCGGCTCAGAAGATGCTGGGCCTGGCTTATCTCCGCTTGAACAGGCAGGAAGAAGCGATCGAAAGCTACAGGCGATTGGCCACTGCGGCCGAAGATCCAGTTGAACAGGCAGAGTACATGGTGCTTATGCTAACACTCTATCTAGAGTTGGAGCAGTATGATACAGCCATCGCCACGGGACGGAAAATTCTAGCGATGGATCTAGAGGATAGCAAAGGAGATAGAGATTACTGGTTGGCAGAGCAAGTCTATTACCTCATTGGTGAGAGCCAGCAGCGCAAGGGGCAATACGAGGAAGTGATATCGACGTATAGCGAAGGACTCAAGCGCTATCCGAACTCTTACTATTCCGTCGATATGGCCTATGCGCTGGGCACGCTTTACTTTCAAAGCGAAAAGTTCGACGAATCAGCGGAAGTATTGAGCGCCTTTGTCGCCCGTTTCCCCGACTCAGCCAACATTGTGTATGCGTACTACTATCTTGGGTACGCGTATTTCAATCTAAGAGAATTCGAGCAGTCTGCCGAGATCTTTGAGCAGTTGGTAGAAAAACATCCGCACGCCGACATAGCGGCAGAGGCGCTGATGCGTGCATCTGAGAGTGCATTCAACTTGGAAAAATTCGACGAGGCGATTGCGCTGTACCAGCGCCTATTAGAGAATTATCTAGATTCGCCGTTTAGCGATGATGCACTCTATAACACGGCGTGGGCGTTCTACGAACTGAAGGACGAGGAAAAATTCATTCGGACTTTTGAACGTCTGCTCGCAACCTTTCCCAATAGCGAGTTTGCGGTAGATGCCCGCTTTACGCTGGGCGATTATTACTTCAACAAGGAAGACTACGAAAGGGCGCAGTTCGAATACCAACATGTGCTGGCCGATTATCCCGAGGCCAATGTCGCCAGAGAAGTTCCCGAGATTCTAAAAAACATACGGGAAGTTATAGCCTATGAGGAATACGAACGGACTATGGCCATATTCGGCGAGGCTGTGGCCTTGGACAAAGAGGGCGAGGAAGAGCAGGCGCGGCAGAAATTCGACGAGGTGGTGCCGCTGTTCATTGCCCTCACGGAAAAGTATCCCGGCACTGAGGTAGAGATCGGCGCATTAAGCAATTTAGGCACCTGTTATGAATTTTTGCGTCAATGGAAGAAAGCAGTGCAAACCTACGATAAAGTAATCGCTCTATTCGAGGACGATAAAGCCAGCGAGGATGCCTATCGATTTGCCAAGGGACATCGAGACTGGATCGTGAACTCTAGGCTGTGACGCCCGAGTGAGTGGAGTGCCTGATTCGCGCAAGTTGAGGGAAAAGTACGTCGCACCAAAAGGGGAACGAACATGAAAATCACCAGCAAGGCGACAAAGTGGATATTAGCAGCTTGTATAGCCCAAATCGCGGTAGGGTGCATTATTTTTCCGCCGAAGATCCACTACAACTCATATCTAATGCCCGTGGAAACAAGCGGCAATGAAGCTCCATATAGCGTGGAAAATGATGGCTCTGTATATGCGTCAGAAGGATTGCGGATAGACGTCAAATTTATGACGGATGCAGAGCTGAATGCCCTGCTCCCTGAAGATTCGAATAGAGGAGAGTATTCGACTAATCCCTACACTTACGGCGACTACATTGATCGGGACGTGGGTTATACCCCCAACCGCTTCACCGTCTTCAAGGTGAGTGTTTTCAACCAGACTTTTGCCAAAGTTCAGCTCTACCCCCTTGAAGCTATTCTCTTGACGGACCGAGGCCAGACACTCCATTCCTATGGAATGCCATCGACGTCGCCCCACAATAGCTTTGAGCGGTATTACAGAGGCTTGCGCGGGCAGAGCGGTAATGAATTCTATCGCTTTGAAGTCAGAATGGGACATGTGCGTAGTCTGAACTATGCGGAGGATCAGCCGATATTCAAAGGGGAAAACTACAGCGGTCTGATCACCTTTGATTCGCTCGACCCAGCGGTGGAAAAAGTGCGGTTGGTCCTAAAAGAATTCGCGCTCAAATTCGACGAGTTCGACACCCCCCTCGAAACGGTCGATCTCCGTTTCGACTTCAACCGCAGGGTAGAGAAATGGAAGGTGGAAAAAGACCATGAGACGGTGAGCTTTGACCGTCAATAGTGGTTGTGGACCACTAAATCCGCTCTTCCCATGCTAAGAACAACAACTATTCTGGGCTGGTTTCGTCTCTGTAGAATCGACCTGTTTGGACTCGCCCTACTCCTGTATCCGCTTCGTTCTGCGGCGTTTCAGCCCGAAGCGGTGGTTCTGATCGTGCCTTTCGCAGACCACAGTTATTTTCGCGGCAGTTGGGATATTAGCCGAGGCATTCCCCAAGTCCTAGGCGAATTGCTCCAGCAGGACCGTAACATAGTCGTTTTGCCGTTGGATATGGTCGATTCTTTATTGACAGCAGGCGAAGACAGTACCACCCTGAGTGAAGCCCAAGCGCTCAGGATAGGAGATAACGCCGGTGCTGATCTAGTTGTGAACGGCGATATCCGCAACTTCTCCATCAAGCGGTTCAATGCCGGCAACCCCTCCTTGGGGGGTTACACCTCCTATACGGCTTTAGTCGAAGTCGAGATCCAATTGCTGCAGCCGCTCTCTATGAGTCAAGTCGGAACGGCGGCCGGAAAAGCCGAAATCACAGATCGGGATCTGGGCTTGACCCTTTTGGGAAAACCTACTCGTAAAGAGGCCGCCCTGCTCGAGCTCAACGAGGTTCCCTTTGGTGTGGAGCGCTTTCGGCAGACAATCATAGGCAAGGCTACGCTAGATGCACTCCAACAACTAACTAAAGAGATTGGGGCTAAGACCTCCCCACCCCACACCCTGCAACAGCGAGAACCGAAGGTCCTCAGCCTGCAGGAAACTGAGGGCTTCGTCAATTTGGGGCTGGCGGATAAGGTCGAGATAGGGCACAAATTTGTGGTGTATTCCCGGCAGGAGATGAAGCGGATCGGAGTCGTACAAATCGTCGAAGTACTGGCTCAGCATCTATCCCGGATTCTGGTGCTCGAAGGGCAGGAGCATATTCAGGTAGAGGACGCTCTAGCAGCTCCCTAGTGCCACTCCTGCCGTGAGGCGCTATCTCAATGTCGAAAGACTACATGGGCCGTCTTTTTCCATACTCAATGCGGTCAATCTGCCTCATACTCTGGGGTTCGGCCATCCATGCCGCGGATTTTGTGGAGGTGAGTGCAGAGGCGGGGATCGATTTTCACTATACCCACGGCGGCACTGGGCAGAAGTACTTTATCGAAACCATGGGGCCGGGGTGCGCATTTCTGGATTATGACAGCGATGGATTTCTCGATTTGTACGCAGTCAATGGTCACGACCTGACTCCTAATGCCGACCCCGAAGAGCGCAATGCGCTCTATCGCAACAGGGGCAATGGAACCTTCGCCGAAGTCGGGCGCGAGGCTGGGGTGGGAGACCGAGGATACGGCATGGGCGTAACCGCCGCCGATTATGACAACGACGGCGATGTGGATATCTACCTCACCAACTACGGTCCGGACGCGCTGTACCGCAACGAGGGAGATGGAACCTTTGCAGACGTCACCAACCAAGCGGGACTAGGGAACGAATTGTGGGGGACGGGCTGTGCCTTTTTTGACTATGACAACGACGGATCTCTCGATTTATATGTGGCCAACTATGTCGAGTACACCCTCGACGCCCCTAAAAAGGATCTGACTCCATATGCCGTGGGCTCCTTTGCGGGCGAAGAAGTAGCGCCAGATATCAGGGCCTATCCCAGTCCCGATAATTTTAAAGGCTCTCCTGATGCACTGTACCACAACAAGGGAGATGGAACCTTTGCGGATGTCACGGTCCAAGCCGGGGTATTCAATCCAGCGGGCAAAGGGATGGGCTTGGTGTGCGGCGATTACGACAACGACGGTGACGTGGATCTCTTTGTGGCCAATGACCAAACAGCCAATTTTCTCTACCAGAACAACGGCGATGGAACGTTTGCGGATGTAGCTCTCATCGCCGGGGTCGGCTACAGCGGTGATGGGCGGATGGAAGCCAGCATGGGGGCCGACTTCGGTGACTATGACAACGATGGCTTCCTCGACCTCGTGGTCCCAAACTTTCAGCGCGAGCCTACCAGTCTCTATCGGAACGAAGGCGATGGTCTGTTCGCGTACGAATCAACGCCTTCAGGTATCGGGCGCTATTCGCTCCCCTATGTCGGCTGGAGCACTGCCTTCTTCGACTATGACAACGATGGTTTTTTGGATATCTTCGTCGCCAACGGTCATACCCTGGACAACGTGATTCTTTTCGACGCCTCCACCTCGTATCCCCAGCGCAACCAGTTGTTCAGGAACGAGGGACAGAGACGCTTTGTGGAGGTCTCCGACGCCTCTGGAGAGGGGCTGTCCATCGTCAAGGTGAGCCGAGGAGCGGCGTTCGGAGATTACGATAACGACGGCGATGTCGATATATTCGTGGTCAATTCAGTCGGCCGCGCCGACCTGCTGCGGAATGATGGGGGCAACGAGCACAACTGGTTCCAAGTCAGAGTGGTCGGTGTAGAGAGCAATAGGGATGGTGTGGGGGCGAGGATCGAACTCAACGCGGGCGGTTTGCGCCAGATCAGGGAAATCAAGAGCGGCTCTGGACTGTACAGCCAAAATGACCTGCACGCCTCTTTTGGGTTGGGCAAAAGTGAAAGTATAGAGCAACTCGTCGTTCGCTGGCCCAGCGGCACGGTGGATCGCATGAGCCAGTTAGCCGTCAATCAGCGCGTCGTGATCGAGGAAGGCAGGGGATGGGTCAAAGCAGACGGATGGAACAACAGCAGCCGTGCGCCCTGATATCAGAGACTAGACTATAGATTCGCAAAAGGAGTTTTTCGATGAGATTATGGGCTTTATCCCTAGCGCTCTTGTGGGCTCTCCCCGGAATGGGCCAAGTATCTCTCTACCCCAGCAAACGCGATGGGCAGCCGATATATGTGTTCGAAAATAAATACATCAGGAGTGAGATAGCCCATACCCGAGGTCGGTCGCCTCTGAGTTATTTCGACAAAATCGCGGGCGTGGAACAACTCAGACAGCTCGAACCCCTCGACAAAAACCACGGCAAACACTATCCGCACGGCGGGGTCGCCGAATGTGTGCCGTGGACCGGGGGATCGCCCTACATGGGTTACCTATGGACGCAACCGTGGGAGATGACAGCCCGGACCTACGAACGCCGCGCAGTCTTGGTAAGTGAAATGACTTTTCCCTACCCCGACCCAGTCACCGGCAAATTGTGCGAACTGAGATTCGAAAAGACCATGACCGCTTACGAAGGCTCCACGCGGCTGAAGATGGATTACAAGATAGAAAACGTCGGCGAACGGCGCGCCCGCTTTCAACACTGCGTCCACGGCAGTCCCTGCGTTGGAGGCGAGTGCGACGACAGCGATTATTTTTATGCCCCCGGCAGTCAGTGCTGGGTGGTGTGGAGCGGACTCATCCCCCAATACCAGATTCCGGACCAGTCGTGGCACTCGTGGCCGATACCCGAAGCAGTGGATTTCCGCAGCGGGGGCGCGGGCGGTCTCCAGTTATTTGTGCCAGCGCCGTGGGGTGTAATTGGAGACGACGAGAGCCGACAAGTAATGGCCATGACCATATCTCCGGTGTCTGTCGGGGATAGAGAGATCCCCTCCTACATAGGGTATACGCGGGGTGCAGATAAATACTACTTAGAGCCTTCGCTGACCCGTCATATCTCCAATCACGCCGACCGCTGGGAGCGAGAGGGTTACTCTGTTGACCTCGACCGGGGCGAGGTGTGCGAATACACCGTGGATATGGCGATGTTTCACGGTGTCACCAAGGAACAGGTTGTCTCTTTGTACAGGCTCACAGGAGATTATCTGCTGCTGGATGAGCCGAGCCTGACCTTTGAGAGCGGCAATGGAGAAAAGGCCGTCTTGAAAATGGATATTGGGGTATCGGCAGAAACCGAACTCATCGCGCAAGATGCGGCTGGCGGTGAGTCCCTTTTCACCAAGAGTCTGCTACCGGGAAAGATAGCGCGGGTTTCGGCGGAGATTCGGCTGCCCACAGAAGCGGAAGCCGTCACTGTGGTGATCAGGAACGCGGCTGGGGACCAAGCTATATCGCAATTGCCCGTAGAGTTACCGTAATTGACTACTGCACCGATATGCAAGACAATATGGCCCTTGTGAACTGAATGCGGAGCGATTCACCTGTACGACGTAGGACAAAGGATGAATGAACAGAAGCCAAAAGAAGCGAGCGTGGGAAACTCCTCTGGAGTAACGCCGAGGGCTTTTTTCACCGGTCTGGTGTGCTCGGCCCTGGTAAGCGGAGGAACGCAGTACGGGGAAATCTTCCTCAGAAGTTCGCGCATGTCCGATGACTTCAGCACCGGCGGGGCTCTGTTCATTTTCTTTTTTTTAGTGGCCGGTGTCAATGTGCTGTTGAAGCTCATAGGACCCAGAGTGGCATTCAAGCCGGCGGAATTGATCCTCATCTATGTGATGATGATGACCTCGTGCGCGATCACGGGAATGGGGCTGACCCACTACCAGATCCCCCTGATGGCGACGCTGCCCTACTTTGCCACGCCCGAGAACGACTGGGCGAATCTAGTGGCCCCCTATGTCAGAGGATGGATGGTCATCGAGGATCCACTGGCGTGTAAGTACTTCTTTGAGGGCCTACCGAAAGGTGAGTCGATTCCGTGGGCTGTGTGGTTGAAGCCGCTGGCCTACTGGAGCGTCTTCTTCGCCGCCTTCTACTTTGTGATGATCGCGCTGATGGTCATCCTGAGAAAGCAGTGGATAGAACACGAAAGGCTGATATATCCCATCATTAGGGTCCCCCTAGACATGATCGGTGAGAATAACAAGAGCGGTCTGCTAGCGGGATTCTTCAAAAATCCCCTGATGTGGCTAGGTTTCGCCTTTGCTTCCTTCATCACTTCTTCCATTGGTCTCAATGCGTACTACGATTATTTGCCCGAAATCAACCCCCTCTATCCCGGCATCACGCTCTCGTTGCTGCGGGAATCGATCCAGTTGCGCTTTATGATCAGTTTCCCCGTGATGGGATTTGCCTATTTGATCAATCAGGATGTGGCCTTCGGGCTCTGGTTCCTCGATGTTGTGGTCAAATGCCTAGACGGAGTATTCGATACTCTAGGGGTGTACCTACAATTGCGGGTCAATCACTACGGCGGCAGCTCAGGGATATTCTCCTCGACCGCGATCGGGGCAATGTTGATACTGGTGCTCTATGGCGGCTGGGTCGCCAGAGAGCACCTGCAAGATGTGTTCAGAAAGGCGTTTACTACAGCCCCTGATGTGGATGATTCCGGCGAGATTCTCTCCTATCGGAGCGCGGTAATCGGCACACTGGTGTCGGTGGTCGTCATGCTCGTCTGGCTCAGGGCCGCTGGCTTACCTCTTTGGGCGGGAGGGCTGTTCCTGTTTATCGCCTTTGTGATCTTTATAGCCATTACTCGCATCGTGGTCGAGGGCGGTATGGCGGCATGCCGGGCACCCCTGATTGCGCCCAACTTTATGCTCTATGCCGTCGGCACTCCAGCCCTAGGCTCACAGGGGGTGACGGCACTGGGATATACCTACGGGTGGTCTTCGGATATTCGGACCTTTTTGATGGCGTCGATTGCCAATGGATTGAAGCTGCTGGACGACGAGCGTTTCCAGGGACGCAAGCGGCCGGTGTTTGGCTGTATTGTCGCGGCGCTGATCGTATCGCTGATCGTGTCGTTCGGGATGATGCTCAAGCTCGTTTATGGGGTCGGGGGCGTAAACATCCACTCGTGGTTCTGCTTGGGAGCAAATCTGCTGCCCTTCGACCTAGTATCGACGGTAGTCAGTCGGCCGATTGACGTGACTGGGGGAATGTGGATGAATATGGGCATTGGTGCCTCGATCATGGGCATACTAACGATATTGCGGCACAAATTTCTGGGATGGCCTCTCCATCCGCTGGGATTGACTGTTGCCGGCAGTCGGGTGATGGACTGGACTTGGTTCAGTATCTTTCTAGCTTGGCTGATCAAGATCATCGCGTTGCGCTATGGCGGGCCCAAAATGTTTAGAGCCCTGCGCCCCTTCTTCTTGGGAATGGTACTGGGACAGTTCGTCTCGGCGGGTATCTGGACAGTGATTGATGGGTTCACTGGCATGACCGACAACATGATATTTGTAATTTGAGTTCGCTACGACTCCAGAAAGGAAGGAAACAAATGACCAATAATTGGCTCACGGGAATCTATCTGACTACGGGTGAGGTCCTCAACTACCCCGATTACGTCGAGCGGCTGCGCGATGAGATCGGTCTGAATACGGTGGTTCTCTCCTTTACAGGCCAGCTATCAGAGAAGGTGCTCGCCCTCAGCCCCTACAGAGGACGCACACCAACAGAAGAGGAGCTGGGCAAGCTCGTCATACGGCATTTCGACGGCCAGCCCATAGACCCGAGGGAATACCCGCAAGCCCAGGCCCTGTGCGGTCCCGGCGTTGCGGCCCAAGGCGACGACGAAGCGTTCAGGAGAGCTGTGGGTCAACTGAAGGAGGCCGGCCTGAATGTGTGGACGTACGGAGGGGCTTGGACGATTCGCCGCCTCATGTTCTGTCCATCGCGGCAGGATGTGCAAGACTGGATCGAGGCCGTGTGCGTGTACTGGGTGACTCAGTACGATCTCGACGCGCTCGACATCACCCACTTCCGCTATCCGATGGGCAGTTTTCCCCTAGGGCTTTTTGGCTGCACCTGTTCTTCTTGCACAGCCGCCGCCCAAGAGCTCGGTTACGACATGGGAGCAATGGTTGAGGACTTACAGCGCGCCCGGGAGGGCCTGCGCCAACTCGACGGTGCTCGCCTCGGCGAGGTAGTCCGTCTCGGAATTGGTTTCTTCGATGTGGTCCACGCGCTCGGTCTGGGGTCGGGAGTACTCGACTGGGTCCGCTTCCGCTGTGACCTGATCGTCCGCAATCTGGCGCGCTTTCGGGCGGCGGTGCACGCGGCGGCCCCTAACAAGGCCTTTGGCACCGACACCTACCCTGCCTCCATGGCCCTGACGGCGGGCCACGATTACCGGCGCTGGGGCGAGATGGCCGATTTTGCCAGCCCGCTGGTGTCTCACATCTCCGCCTTTGTCTGCAACACGTTCATCGAGTGGGCCCGCTTTCTGCAGGAGGAAATTCCCAACCTGCAGGAAGAGGATGCCCTGCAGCTCGTCTATCGCTTTACGGGATACGACGGCATGGGGTTGCCAGAGACCATTGCCGCATACGGCGCTGACGAGCCGGCGACGCTGGCCTATCGGATCCCCACGGCCGACTTGGTTTTGCGGGATCTGGTGAAGGCAAAACTGTACCTACCAGCGGACATGCCTTCCTATCCGATTATCCACGGAGAGGGCTGGCCACCAGAGGCAATCGACCGCATCGTCAGCGAAGCGCGTCGGCTGGGTCACAATGGTATCGTATGGCAGGGCACCGCCGAGTTGATGGAGTACGACTTCAAGCGCTGAAAAGGTACGTCAAATCATCGGCCTGCATTCGTACAAGTCCCAGACCGTCGAAAAACCGATGTAGTTGAAGTAAGCCAGCGCCTTGGTCAGCGCTTGTCGAGAGAGATAGAATTCAAAAAACAAGGAGCAGTAGCCATGTGGGAAATAATTCAAAGTGGCGGTCCGATGATGGTGCCCCTCATCGCCTGTG
>JAPPEG010000126.1 GCA_028875345.1 Gemmatimonadota bacterium | reverse complement strand
CGGGATCAATCAGGTCGAGGAAGGTCTGCTGCGGGTTGAGGCCCGAGGCGATGAAATGGCGGGCGTCAATCCGCTCTCCCTCGGTCGTGACGACTCCGGCGGCCCGGCCTGGCTCGTTGGCGATAGGCTGCACCGCGATCTGCGCGAGCTCGACGTTGGTGCGCACCTCGCCACCGACTTCGGTGACGGCGGCGACGAGAGCTTCGGCCAGCCGGGCCGAGCCGCCGACGCACATTTGCGCCTTGCCGCGGGCGGCCAACAGCGCTGGGATGTGGTGGCCGAAGCCGGGCGCGCGCGGATCGACTTCGCGCAGGCCGTTGAAGAATAGGAGGCCGGCCTGCACCGCTGGGTTCTCGAATTCGCGCAGCACGAACTCGCGTGGCGAGTAGGCACTTGTTTTTAGTAGCAGGCGACCCTCGGTTGTGGCTTCCAAACGGCGCTGGCGCTCTGGGGCTGGCAGCGGAGGTGCCTGCGCCTCGGGCTCCAGAATTTGCGCCACGATTGGCAGGAACGCTTCGCGCCAGCGGCGCAAGGTATCGGTGTCTCGGCGGCTGAATTGGGCGAAGGAGTCGGCGGTGCGCTCGAAGTCCGTCCACCAGGTTAGAGAGCGCCCGTCCGGGAGCAGCATGGCCACGTTTAGATCGGGTTCGAGGTAGTGGGCACCGTGCCGCTCGAGTTCGAGTTCGACGTACCACGGCATCCGGGTCACACCTCGGTGGTAGAACGAGTGGGTGTTGTGCAGGAAGCCGGAGCCGACCGGCCACTCTTCGGTGCGCAGGCCGCCGCCGGGCACGGCGTTCCGCTCTAGGCTGACGACGCGTAGGCCGGCTCGGCACAGGTAGGCCTGCAGGATCAGGCTGTTGTGGCCGGTTCCAAGGATGATGCCGTCGTACGTAGAGTCCGCCATGACGAGCAATCTAACATTCGATAACTTAAATGGGCAAAGTATCTGGACACACATATAGTCCCACAAGGGATAATGATCGCCGTATGAATATAGTTGTCGATACAGAGCTACCCCGCGTCGCCCGCTGGGCGTTGGAGGAGTTGATGCACGTCCTCGACACGCGCGGGGAGTCCGTTGAGGTCGCCGCCGCGCCCGGCCCAGATCCCGATTTCATCATCGGCTTAGTCAGCCAGTCGCCAGCCGTGGACGATGCCCTTACTCGCGCTGGCGTGCGCTGTCCCGATGCACCTGAATCTTTGGTACTCCGTCCTCTTGCTGCTGGCGGATTTCTCATCTGCGGCAGGGACGAACGCGGTCTGATGTACGCCTTGCTCGAAGCGGCGCGTGCCGTCGAGCTGGCTGCGCCGGAAGTTGACGTTTGCGCGGCAATTGCTCCTGCGATCCAATCGCCGCACTTGGCTTGGCGCAGCATGCAACTGTTCCTCTGCAACCGTCGGCTCGAAGAGACTTGGTTCTACGACGAGAATTTCTGGGACGAGTACTTGGAGCGGCTGGCGCGCTGCCGCTACAACAACCTGAGTCTCACCTTCGGCCACCAGATCGCTTACTTGTCGCCACCGTACCCTTTCCTGTTGGAAGTCCCAGAATTTCCCGAGGTCCGTCCCATCGGTTTTACCGCAGAGCAGTGCGCCCAGCATCTGGATATGCTGATTCGCATCGCCGAGTGGACTCGTCAGCGCGGTCTGCACTTCACCTTTGGCGTCTGGTCTCAGCACGCCCAAGACTACGGGGATTCTATGGTGGAGGGGCTTACGCCTGAGATCCGAGCGCAATACAATGCGGCCGGACTCGCGCGTCTACTGGCCGTCTGCCCAGGGATCGACGGGGTTCAGTTTCGCATGAACTACGAGTCTGGCGTTGCCGAGGATCGCCAAGCTGAATACTACGAGCCGCAGTTTCGCGCCATTGCCGAGTGCGGTCGTCCCATTCGCCTAGACCTGCGCGCCAAGGGGCTTGCCGACGACACCATCCAGCTCGCCCAAGAGCTCGTCCCGGACACGGTGATTTCTACCAAGCACTGGTGCGAGCATTTGGGCATGCCCTATCCCATGCCGGCCATTCAGCAGTTCGACCAGAAAAACTACCGCCGCTACGGCACTTGGGATCTGCTGCGCAAGCCTCGCTCCTTTGCGCTGATTCACCGCCTGTGGAGTGCGGGAAGCCAGCGCGTGCTGCTGTGGGCCGATCCCGAATGGGTGCGGCGCTTTGCTAGCTCCTGCACTTTTGGCGGCGATGGTTTCGAGGTGATGGCACCGCTGACGAACAAAGGGGTTCGCGACGAGCAGCCGCTGTGGTCAGCTAGCACTGATCCCGCCTTTCGGTCTCACGCTGAGGAGCATCGACGGCACTGGATGTTTTACTTGTTGTTTGGTCACTTGGGTTACGACCCGGACGCTTCTTCTGAAGTCTGGCAGCGGGAGTTGCGCCAGCGCTTTGGTACTGCCGCTGCTTCCGTGGAAGACCTCTACCGCATCGGCGGTCAGATCTTGCCACTGCTCACCGTGGTGTTGCAGCATTCGGCTAGCCTTTGGACCTTCTGGCCCGAGCGCTTCGCCGGTCGTAGCTTGGCGGAGGACGCGCAGGTCGAGCCCAGCGACCCGACTCGGTTTTACGGTATCGACGAGTACGTGGAAGGCGCGTTGGGCAATCAGCTATGCGGCAAATGGACGCCGCCCCACGTGGCCCATCACCTGCGCCAGCTAGCCGCTCAGGTGCGAGGCCTGCTAACCGGCCTCGGTGGAGATTCGACAGAGCCGGAGCTGCGCCATACTCTTCTCGACTTTACCTTGCTCGCCCATCTGGCCGAGTATCATGCCTGCCGTCAACTGGCAGCCGTCCATCTCGCCTTTTACCGCCGGGCTGGCGAGGTTCATCGCCTATCCGCCGTCCGTCAACACTTGCTACAGGCACGGGACCATTGGGCGGCGCTGTCTGCGGCGGCTGAGGGTGCTTACTGCGACGATTTGGTCTTTGGGTTCCGCGAGAAGGGCCACGTGGGGCACTGGCGGGACGACTTGGTTGTGGTCGAGCGCGACTTGGTGGCTATTGATGCGCTCATTGCGGAACAGCAGGAGATCCCGTCCGCCGACTTCGGAGCTTTTCCTGGCGGTGGTGTCCATCTCGATCTGCCGACAGTGACCTTCGCTTCTCCGACCTGTGCTACGGCGGGGCGCGACCTAGAGCTTCGCATCCGGTGCGAAGCTCCCATCCCATCCGCCGTCCGCTGCTATCACCGGATCGCCCAGCAAGCCTTGGACTTCGACCGCGTCGATATGCACTCCGACGGCGATGGGCATCGAGCGGTGATTCCCGGCGATTCCATTGATCCCGCTTGGGACTTGATGGTGTTCTTCGAGTTCCTCTTCGACGCTGGCCGGGCCACCCGCTGGCCGGACTGGCGCATCCAGACGCCCTATTTCGTCATTCCGACGAAGTGAGCCCCGATCTTTCTTGACAATAGTATCATTAATGATATTTACTATATTCCTATGGCGAGTACGGCGGAAATCCTCAAGGCGCTCCGCAATAATCCAAAAGGGATTCGGTTTGCGGATCTCGCCAAGGTGTGCGACGCATACTTTGGAGAGCCGCGCCAGAAGAGCACCAGCCATCGAGTTTACCGGACACCGTGGCTAGGCGACCCGAGAGTAAATATCCAAAATGCTAAGGGCATGGCTAAGCCATACCAAGTCCGCCAAGTCATCAAGGCAATCGAGAAACTGGAGGGCACGAGATGAGCGACCATTACACCTACCGCATCACGTGGTCGGCTGAAGACAACGAACATGTGGGTTTATGCGCTGAATTCCCATCGCTGAGTTGGCTGGCACCTACGCCCGCTGCGGCGTTGTCCGGGATCCAGCGCCTTGTTCGTGAGTGTCTCGCAGATATGCACACCACCGGAGAAGCCGTGCCGGAGCCAATAGCGGACCGTAGCTACAGTGGGAAGTTCATGGTGCGCTTGCCGCCAGAATCGCACCGCGCCCTCGCCATACAAGCGGCAGAGCAAGGGGTGAGCTTGAATCGACTTGTGAGTGCGCGGCTTGCAAGCACCTCCTAATTGGTTGCGGTGTCCTCGTCAGCTAGATCCTCAGTCGCCCGTCTTCGCCTAGAATCTCCTCAGTCAATCCCTTCGGTGCTCGCGTTCCCACCGCGGCGGTAGCTGATGTGGATCTCCACGTTTCGCACCACGATCGGCGGTCGCAGACGCGGGTCGCGTTCGCGCAGGTCGATGCCGACGACGTGGACGCCCTTGCTGACCTGTGCTGGGACGAGCGGCCAGACGAGCCACGTGTTCTCGGACACGTCTGCTGGATTAGCCGCCTCCTCGGCCGCAGGACTGCGACGCACCGGGTCTCCTAGCCGCTGCCCGTCGAGTTCCACGGCGACCCGATCCCGAGGCGACAGGTGGTCGAGATCAATCTGCAACTCTAGTGTCGCGTCCTCCGACACGTCTTCGTACACGCCGATGTGAAACCGCGGACCGCCCCCCACTAGGGTGCGCAGCAGATCGACGGGTACCTCGCCGCGCAGCCGGTCGTCCCGCTCGGCGCCATAGCGCAGCTCGCTCCGGTCGCGGATGTGGCGCTTGACTGCGGCGTACACCTTGGCTGTGCGCCGCAGGGTGTCGGGTGCGCCGAGGTTCTGCAGCAGCGGCCGGACCGCGTGCACGTGGTTGTGCCAGTTGAACAGATGCACGCCCGTGGCGCCGCGCTCGTAGAAGCCCGTGGCCAAGCCGCGGAACCAGGCCTCCCGCCACCGCTCGGTGGGCAGCAGGTGCCCGTGCCCCCACTCGCCGTGGCTGTCGAACCCGGGATACAGCCGCACTTGGGTGCCTTGCATCATCTCCACGTAGGTCTCCACCTCCACGCCCGGGTCGGTCCCCGAGTTCGCCCCGGTGACGACTATGTCGCACAGGTCCTCCTCGATCCAGGCATCTAGGTCGTAGCCGACGCGCCGATTCGTCTCCCGGGAGGCGCCGACGCGCACGATCACGTGGAAGGGCCGTCCGCGCCGCTGGGCGATTGCGTCGGTGAGGCGGCGCACGGCGCGCTGCAGATCGGTGAGGGTGTAGCGCAGAC
>JAPPEG010000177.1 GCA_028875345.1 Gemmatimonadota bacterium | reverse complement strand
TTCGTCGGCGGAACCGCGGGCGGGCAACAGGGCAAGTGTGCACAAGACTGCGAGATAATGCCTGAGATTATTCATGGGAGTGAGGATCTCCTTTCGAGTTCCGGACAGTAATGAAGCAAACGAACAAAAAATAAGGTGAAACGCTATGAATCCCTATCAAACTAATGTCTTTATTAATGCGCAAGCCCACCCTCCACCGGACTACGGCCCCACGCAGCAGGCGTTGCTAAATCGAGATGCCTTCGCCGATGTGGAAGCAGAGATGACGCACTTACCCGGTTATCAACCGACGCCGCTGATTGCATTAAACGGCCTTGCTGGGGCGAGCGGTGTTGAAGGCCTGTGGTGCAAGCACGAAGGATATCGATTCGAGGTGGGGAGTTTTAAACCGACGGGACCCGTTTACGCAATGCTGTCCGTGTTGAAGGGTGAAATCAAAAAAGCCACCGGCGTGGAAACAGTCACAACACAGGACCTGATAAATCGAAAGTATGAATCGGTGACGAGAGGGATTGTCGTCTCGGCGGCAACGTCGGGCAATCACGGGCGAGCGTTGGCCTGGGGTGCCCGCCTGTTCGGTTGTCGATGCGTGATCTACATGAACGATGGCGTCAGCGCCGGTAGGGAGGAAGCTATTGCTGCCTATGGCGCAGAGGTGGTGCGAGTAGCGGGAAGCTATGATCGAGCGGTACAACGCTCGTACGCGGACGCTGAGATGTTCGGCTACTTTGCCATATCGGATGAGAAGTCCGCAGAGTATCCCCACATCTCCCGTGAGATTATGCAGGGTTATGCAATGGTCGCGGACGAAATCGTTCGACAGTTCAGTGACGGCCAGCCGCCTACTCATGTCTTTGTCCCCGGCGGTGGCGGTCGCTTGGCCGCGGCGACCTGCGGGCATTTGTGGGAGCGCTATGAGAGCAACCATCCTCGAATAGTTGTTGTTGAACCCACCACATCGGCCTGCCTGTACCGAAGCTCGATTGAAAACAGCGCGGCAACCGTCAGCGAGGATGGTCGGTCCGTTATGGACGGACTGGTCGTTGAATCCGCGTCGCCCCAAGCGTGGGATATTTTAAAGGCTGGTGCTTTAGCCTTTCTCACTATCCCCGACGAAGCGGCTGTTGATGCCATGCGGCAAGCGGCGACCGGTGTCGGTGGCGATCTCCCAATGGTCATTGGTGAAACGGGGATTGCAGCGTGGGCGGGATTTTTGGCGATGACCCGCGACGAAAATTTGCGGCAGCAGCTTGGCCTCGATTGCAACAGTCGCATCGTCATCATTGCAACCGAGGGCCCGACCGATCCAGAGGTTTATCGCAACCTTGTTGGCACGACTCCAGAAGCGGTTTTGGCAGGAACCACACCTCAACCAACGGAATAGGGAAAAGGATTCCGCGATGACAAGACGAGAATATTTGGAATCGATTATGCCAACGCGCGAGATGGTGGATCATTTTGTGACACCTGCGAAGGCCGATGTGCCAGCAGAGTTGGCGAGGATTATGTGTAATAATGCACAGTCGGCGTTTGATCCCGAGATCGGATGGGTGCTTTGCGATGGGTTTCGCGGTGGCGGTGTGGATGATTCGCGCGGGTTTTACGCGTACGAGAAAGACGGTGCGCGGCAGGTGGTCAATTGCGCGGATCGCCCGTGTCGCATCCATACGTATGGGAATAGTTTTACGCATTGCGATCAGGTCAGCAATGGGGAGACATGGCAGGAGTATTTGGCCGCGCATCTGCTGGAACCCGTTCGCAATTACGGCATTGGCGGGCACAGTGTGTATCAGGCGTATCGGCGGATGTTAATTGTGGAGAGGGAATATCCCGCCGAATACGTGATTTTGAACGTGTGGGACGACGATCACTTTCGCAATTTGGATGCGTGGCGGTCCATTCGCATGGGACGACAGGGGCGGTTTACGCTGCCGCATTTGCGCGTGAATCTGGAAAGCGGAACCGTGGAAGAGCGCGAGAATTTGTGTAAGACTCCCGAAGAACTCTATCGGTTATGCGATGCGGATTGGGTGTGGGAGACTTTTGGCGACGACCCGATTTTGCACGCGGTTATGGCGCGCAAAGGCAGTGTGGAAGATGCGTCGGCAATGGCGCAAAGTATGGGGGGAGAGCTAGAGAATGCGGGGTCAGATGCCGAGGTTTACAGCTTGCATACTGAAGCGGCTCTGTTTGCAACGCGGTTTGTGATTGAAAAGGCCGAGGCGTTTACAAAGGCCAAGGGAAAAAAGCTGCTGGTAATTTTGTCATTTGGTTCACACAATGTAGCGAATGCCCTGAAGGGCGAGCCGCTTTTTGACCAGACGTTTTTGGATTGGTTGGCAACGAAGGACGTCCCGATGATCGATTTGCGCGATGCCTTTCGGGAAGAATACGCGACATATCGAGGGGATGTACAGACGTTTTTGGCACCGTATTATATCGGGCATCACACGCCGCGCGGGAATTTTTTCTTTGCTTGGGCAATAAAAGATCGAATTGTAGAATGGCTCGATCCAAAACCATTGCCCTATCAAATAGCGTCGGATTGAGCTCGGATTGGTCCGGGCGACCCTCCGGATTGGATACCATATTGTAAAGTTGCATCGGCGGCGCATCCGCTGATCGACCTCAAAACGCCCGGCTGAAGCGCAGGGACACATCGAGGTCGCGCCTCTGGTTGGAGACAGGGCGGGCAATGTAGAGGCGGAAATAATCCCTGTGCAGCCCTAGGCCGCCGCTAACTTGCAGATCGAACTCGGCCTCGTCCGCCAGCCAAGCTGAACCAGCATCGGCGAAAAAGCCCACATTTACCCGCTCCCCTTGCATCCAGTGCTCGGCGTTGAACAGCGCCATTCTATCGCCGCTGAACTCCTTGAAACCATAGCCGCGCAAGGAAGAAAAACCGCCCAAGTTAAAGTGGTACTGCCGCGGTACAGATCCAGTAGCCTGTCCTAGACGCAGACGCAGATCGAGGCGGCTGCCTTGGCTCACGGGCTGGTAGCGCCGCACATCGAGGATATAGCGCGCAAAGTCTCGGTCCCCGCCCCAAGTTCCTCCGGCCCGCTCTCCAAAGCCATTGACAAACCAGCCGCGCCGGGGGCTGTGGTAGCTATCGCGGCTGTCCCAGCGCAGTTCGGCCCGCAGGCTTTTGTAGCGTTCCTCGTCAATGGCTGGATTGGGGCGGAAGCGGTTCCGGCCTAGGCGACCCAACAAGGCCCACTGGACGCTGTTTTCTAGGGAAGCGAAATCGTCTTGAGTATAGCGAACCGTCAGGCTCAGGTCGGTGCCCAAGCCCTGCACTGCATATGCGCTGAAACCCGTGCGGCGATAGTAATCGCGGAAATCGCGCCGGAATAGCACGGCATCCAGCGAATTTTCCTCGGCCGATAATAGCCAGTGATCTTGGGTATCAGTCAGATCGTGTAACTCGACACCTAAACGCGCCGCGTACGGCCCCCTGTTGCGCTCCACCGCCAGCCACTCGGCTCCCAACTGGTAATGCCAGTAGTCGCTGCCCAAGCCCCGACCCAGTTCGCCGTATTGCACCAGCCGGGAAAAGTCGTTGAAAGGAATCTGAGGACGCCAGCCCAAATAGAGGCCGTCAACTTTGTTGTACTGGGCGACCAAACCCTCTGGCTGCCATTCCAGCAATTCCCTGTGGCCTCTGTCCCACTGGCCCTGCCAACTGGCGAAATGGCTAGTCTCTAAGTCGTGGGGCTCCTGCCAGCCGGCGAAACCGCCGGTCTCTAAGTCGCGGGGATATTGCAGAGCCCGGGTGATCAAGCGCTCTAAGTGCCCCTCGAAACGCACCAAGATTAAGTCCGCGTCGCTGAGGACGACGAGGTGCATTTGATCTACTGTCTGACCACGGATGCGGTAGAGCAGCCAGGCCACTTCACGTCCTTCGCGTACTTTGATGGCTACTTCCCAGTTTTTGCGCGTCAACAATTCTTGGATCCGGGGCGGTACCCCTAAATCCTGCCGGGAAGGAGTGTGGCGGGCTGTGTACACGCCCACTTTGACCGCGTGGATTTCGCTCAGCATACCGCGCACTCTCCAGCTAGGAGGCACGAAAAAGGTGACCAAGCGAGCAAAGCCCACACTCATGGGGCCAAAGCTCATTTCAATTTCCCGCTCGTATTGGGTATCGGGTAGTTCCCGCTCTATTTCTCGGCGTAGCTGGCCCAAGTCCGCAGCGCGGAAGCAACCGGTCAGACCCAGCACAATGATCGCACACAGGGTCAATTTGGTCATAGCTAGTCTTTCGACGGTGCTTTAGGAGTAGCCGCCCCAAAGTCGATGCTGTCCAAAGGCGCTATGTCGAACTTACGGCCAATGCGCCCCACTTGGGCTAGGTCGAGAGAGCCGACGATATTGATGAAGACAAATTCTTGGGGATCGCCAGCCAAGACCAAAAGCCCGACAATGGTCTCATCCTCGGTACGCACGTAGAACTGCATCCGTTCGTCGCGTTTGCGCACCTGCACCACTCGTTCCCAGTCGGGCAAGGTGAGGGCTTTGAGCCGTTCGGCGATGCGCTCGTAATCGTACGACGTGTCTTGACCCTCTTCCTTGTGGTAAGCTTGGAAGCGGATGAGGTACAGGGCCTCCAGCATATCGGCTAGTTCTGGATCTTCAAAGCGGGTAGCCGCAGCCACCAAGTCGAGGAGTGAGTTTTTCAGGTAGACCTCGACAGTGGTTTCCGGCTCGGGGCCATCGAATAAGTCCAAGGAGGAGAAATCGATGTACCCGGGTTGCTCTTCCAGCGGTGTGGCAGCCCACGCGCTAGTGGGACCGATGGCGGCGGCAAAGAGAAACAGAGCAGAAAAAAAGAACATGGCAAGACTCCTCACATGGTTTGGACGGGTAGAATAGCGTCTAGGTTGAGACGCAGCGGTTGGACTAGGTGCGGCTGGATCACGTCGTCGCGTACTGTGGTGCCCATGCGGCTGTTCAAATCACTTAGATAGGCTAAGGTCCACTCTACTTGGCGGCGGGCTTGGGCAACTTCTTTGGGACTAAAGGCCGGTGGAACAGGTTCTGGGTCGA
>JAPPEG010000283.1 GCA_028875345.1 Gemmatimonadota bacterium | reverse complement strand
ACTACAGCGGCACCAACAGGGACCACGACGGCCTCCTCGACCCGGCGGGCAAGGGTCTCCTTTCCGGCATCGGCCGTGCCATTATGCGGCTCGACGGGTTCGTATCGGCGGATGCGGGCTACGGCGGCGGCGAAATCGTCACTCCGGTTGTTCGCTTCGAGGGGAAGCGTCTGGAGCTGAACCTCGACACCGGAGGCGGAGGCGCGGTGCGCGTGGAGCTTCAGGATGCCGAGGGCCGGCCGCTCAGCGGCTACACGGAGGAGGATGCGTCTTACATCTGCGGCAACTCGGTGCGCATGCCGGTCAGCTGGGGGAAGAGCGGGGATGTCGGCTCGTTAGCCGGGGAACCGATCCGGATCCGCTTCGTCATGCGCGACTGCAAGCTATACGCGTTTCAGTTCGTCGACTCGCCGAGTTCGTAACTGTACAGGTGCGATCCGGATCCGAAGTAGACCCGCTCTGCATACCTGATCTAATGTGGCTCTACACTTTTCTTTAACCGCGCCATGCTACGCATCAGCATCAGGGCACCCAGATAGCAGCCGACTGCGGTCCACAGCGCAACGGCAAAGCCCCAATGCAGGGCGATGAAAACCGCTAAGGTCGCGCCGAAGACCGAGGCCACGCCGTTGACGGCAAATCCCCAGTCGATACACTCGCCGACGTAGCGCGCGGCGCGCGGGAAGGGCATGCCCATCAAGAAGCCCGGCGGAGCGATCAACGCACAGCTTATGGCGACCCGCACTCCCCAAGCAAGGTCTCCACAGAGCGCCACTACGTGCGGAAAGAGCAGCGAATGCGCCGCCGTCCATGCGGCGACAAAGACGAACGGCAACCACGGTCCGCCGCGCTGCGAGTAGAAACTTCCCGCGCCCGAACTCAGCAAGAGTGCCAACAGGACGATTGGAAACGTATAGGCTGAATGGCCCAAGAGCAGGCTGTATTGCTGGATCCACACTACCTCGATCAGCATGTAACCCATGCCAATGGCCGCAAAGTACAGCCAAGCGGTTCCCGACAGCCCGGCTTGTTCTCGCCGTCGTGGCAAGAGCAAGAGCGGCACTCCCACCACTACGACGATCGCCAGCACGGCTACCACTAGCAGCCGCGCCAGCGGAAATCCGGCAAACTCAAAAGCCAATGCTTGTTGCTGCCGCCCGCGGTCCAAGCGATCCCAGCGTCCCATCTGCGCCACAAAGGGCCGGTTGTCGGTCGGCGGGCTGATGTCGATGGCTGCGGTGGACCAATGCGCTTTCCAGCCGTCGGCGACAATCCGGCTGATTAGGTGTTCGGCTGCGGGGGTCGGATGGAGGGTGCGGCTCGCAGGGTCGGCTGCGGCAAACAGGGCCGGCAAGGTCGTATCGACTAAGGTGCGCGCCAGCGGCTGTCGTCCCAAGACCAACACCTGCCGTCGCTGCGTGGGCAGGTCGTACACCGCGAGGTGGCTTTCCGCGGCTAGCCCCAGTTCTCGCAGCGACTCTAAAGCGGCACTGGTCAGGCGTGGTATGTACACTTGGTGCTCGATTAGCAAGATGCCGTCTGCGCTCAGGGCGCGGTAGAAGTCGGCGAGGGCCTCGGAGGTGAATAGGTAGTTTTCGGCGAGGGCAAATGCCCCAGACGAGAGCGCGGCGAACGTATTGGAACTGCGCGAGATAATCAGGTCAAACGCAGTTGGGTGCTGCCGGGCATAGACGCGGGCGTCTGTGCTGTGGACCGCGACTCCGGCGCTCTCGTATAAGTGGCCAAAAAACGCGGCTTGCGTCCCGTGGGTGAGCATGTCGTTGAGGCCGGCGTTGACTTCGACTGCATCGACGCGCTGCGCTCCGCCCCATTTGGCCTGCATCACTTCGCTGCCTCCACCAGCCCCGACCACCATCACCCGCTCGGCTGCGAGTGCGCGAATTAGCGGTCGCAGGTCGAGCGAGAACTCGGGTGTGCCCACGGGCAGCCCCTCGCGCCAGTCGCCGCGCACTCGGTAGAGCAGCATATTGGCCGCGCCGTCGATGTCGATGCCGCGCTCGGCCGCGCTGTAGGCATAGACCCGGATGCGGCCCATGGCGTCCCAGCGCTCGGCTATGATGGGAGCCTTGGTAGGTGCTTTGGGTACGAGCGCGGTATCGGCTGCAAAGGTTGTGCCGACAAGTGCGACGAGCAGGGCTAGCGCCCCTATGCGCTGGTAGCGGCCTGGCCCCCATCCGGCTAGGGCACCGGGAATGCAGCACAGCACGGCTGCGGCTGGGACTCCAAAGGCGTTCATCGCGGCGATTGCGGCTATGCCACCGCCGGCTGCTCCCACGAGATCGGCCGCGTAGAGCTGGGCGGCGTTTTGGCGGTGGCGGCGCAAGAGCGCGGCGCAGAAGGCCCCGCCGGCTAGATAGGGCAGCAACAGCAGTCCTACGCCTACGGCCAGCAAGGCGAGGTCGGCCCCAGAGCGCCCCAGTGCGACGAATTCGATGGGCAGGCGCGTTATAGCGGCCGGCCCGAGTACCGCGGTTCCACTGGCCAAGAACGCGGCGATGCCGATTCGCGGCGAAGTGGCCCACGCTGGCCAAAAGCGCAGCGATAGTGCCCCGAGGCCGAGGCCCAACACGGCGAGGGAAACTACGAGAAAGGCAAAGGAGTAGAAGAATTCAGCGGAGAATATCCGCGTCCAGACAATCTCTAGCGCCACCAGCATGGCCGCGACCAAGCCGATGGCCACTTGGTCGCGGCGCAAGGGACTCATGGGGCTAATCGAGGTGGAAGACCTCTTCTAGTTCGATTAGCGCGTCTTTGGGGCCGCCCTCCGGTATCTCGACTAATCCCTCGTTGGCTTCCCCCCAGCGCTGCGTGGCCTCTTCCGCGAGAAAGCCGTCAAGGGCCGTGGCGAAATTCGTCGCGGTCTCAAAGTAGCCGAAGACGAGTCCGTCTGCGTTCATAAAGAGCGAGTAGCGGTGCCAGCCGTGGCGCGTGAGGGCCGCGCAGACTTCGGGCCACACTTGGCGATGCACTTCCTTGTACTCTGCGATTCGGTCCTTCTTAACCTGCATCTGAAAACCAACTCGTCGCATTTGATTAAGCTCCTTTGAAATGCTGCTGTGGAATTTCTATTGCCTATGGCCGGAACCGCAACAATAAAGTTGCGGTGGGATGGGCCGGAACCCTCCGCAATCTGCAAGGGTAATTGTATCTATCTGCCACCTAGTCTGGTGCCTAGCCCTATAAAGAGCGAGAATTCGTTCGTTCCATCTGCAATCAATGGAAACTCTTCGTCAAGAAACCACATTCGATATCGCCCTTCGGTCCGCAGGACAAAAGCAGGTCCCACACGCCACTGATAACCTAGGCCGGCTCCGGCGGAAAAATAAGTGTGCGGGACGTTGTAGGGATCGTCCTCGTCTCCGAGTAGATGTAGATTCATTAGAGCGCCGTTCCCCAGTAAGTAGGGACCGGACACCGCATTGCTTTGCAGAAAGAATGCCCCTCGGCCTCCGAGATAAAGGGTCGTGAAGCCATGAGCATCATCGTCTTCATCGTCGCCTTCATCATCGACGGAGAATCTCCCAAAACTGAATTCCGAACCAAGGGCTAGCCGCTCACTCAGAAACCACGAAACGTAGAGTGAAGGGATTCCAGGTGGTACAATTGTGCTGATAGTACTTGGAACCCCAATGTGAATCGTTTCATTGGAAGGAGAACGGGAAAGCCCAAACAGCGTTCCGATTTCAACACCAGACATCGAGGCGTCCTTTTCTGGATGAGCGAAAACTGGCGCGGTCGCCACAAAAGCCGTCAGACAGATAAGGAAAATAAAACGCAGCATATCTTCCTTTTCTTGAAAGAAAGTACCGTTTCCATCGTCGTGCTCCTTGTTGGGTGTAGATGGCGCATTCCCGTCGCCTAGCACCATCCTCTTTCGACCGAGACTTTGCCGAGTAATCCCTGTGCTCTATAATTAAAGCTAACCATGAAGGTGAGGGTGTTTCGTATTACAGCATCTTGTAGAGATAGAGGTGGCTTGATGAATGAGTTTATCCGTGTAGATCCAGAGATTTGTTCGGGGAAGCCTACAATTAACGGTACGCGGATCATGGTAAAAAATATCTTGGGCATGGTGGCTGGTGGATACGCGGTTGACCAAATTGTCGAAGCCTACCCCGAACTGACTCAGGAGATGGTGCAAGCTGCTTTGGAATATGCGGCGGCAGTCATAGATGAAGAGCAAGTGATCGCACGTGCATGAATTGCGGTTGGCGATCTTACTCGATCAGAATGTGCCGCTGGTCGCAGCGGACTGGTTGAGGAATCAGCGTCCTCATTGGAAGATTCAACATGTCAATGAACTAGGTTTTCGCGGTCGTCCCGACGAATTCCTATATCGTTGGGCTCAGGAGAATAAAGCGATCATCGTTACATACGATGAAGATTTTGCCGATGCCCGTATGTATCCACTGGGCCACCATCGAGGCATTGTCCGGTTGCGCGTCTGGCCAACGACAATAGAGCAAACACAGAATGCTCTTTCACGCCTACTAGCTGATCTGCCTGCATCTGATTGGCGCAATAACCTGATCATTATCGACAATCAGAAAATCAGAGTGCGAAAATTGTAAATGGTTGTGGGGGCTTCGCCGCTATTGGCATAGGTTTTGTGCCTAGTCGCGCTCCTTGTTTAGTGGCCCCGTCGCATTTACTCAAACCCCTTTGATATTGTCCATGTCCGGCACAATGGACTGCCCGCGCTCTAGGTCGAAGTCGATTTCCACGGAGTGCGCTTGGTAATCTTGGTCGCCGCGCGTGGTCTGATACACGTCGTGGCCCTCGACGCAGATGGGCATGGTGTGCCACACTCCGAGGTGCAAACAGACGCCTACGTCGCCCGCCGAGTAAAAAGCGCGCAGTTCCTCGGCCTGGATGTCGTCTTGGATCGCTCCGACGAGAAACACGCTCGGCGAGTGCAAGCTGGGGTAAAACGACTGGCCGGCGTCCGTGTGAAAGGCAAAATGGGCGCGCTCTAGCCCCTCGGAGATGGGCACGCGCTGCGGGTGGGGTGCGTACCAGCCGGGGCCATCTTTGGGCTCGGGTCCCGGTGTGGCAAGGACCGGGTACGCGTTGGTGGCGTAACCGCCTTTGACTTTGTCCGGCTTGCGCTCTTCAAAGGTGCGAATTACGTGGCCGAAGGGGGCAAATGTCTCGGGTACGAGCGGTTTGACTGGAATTTTCACGAGGTTCCACATGGCAATCTCCTCTCGTTGGCGTGGTTAGTCGATGCCCAAGGCGGCGTCTATCTCCGCTTGATAGGCGTATGATTGGCAGGATTCGACCGCGCTGAGCGCCACTGGGCCGCCGGCGCGCCACGACTCGAAGACCGCATAGAGCGCGGCCACGTCCTTCAGGCCGCAGCGGCCATTCACTTCGACGGTGCGCTGGCCGCGAACGGCTTCCGCCATTTCGTGCAGCTCGTACGCGATTAGCTTCAGATCGACGAGCGGGTCGCCGGCCGAGACACCGCTAGGAAAGAGGTAGTGAGTCAGTGGGTCGAATGTCAGTCCCGCGCCCTCAGCAGACGCGAGGATTTGTTCTTGGCTCAAAGCCTCGGCATCGCGCCGCTCAAGCGTTATGCGTCCTCCGCGCACGCCAAAGCCGTCAATGCTGCCGTCGGTGCCCATGATTAGCTCGCGGTGCGCGCCCGCGTGGCCGGCGATCCCGACGATCCAGTTCAGGGTCGCGCCGCTCTCCATTTTGAAGATCGCTTGGGTCGTGTCCTCGGCCGCGGCGGGTACGCGCTCGGGCATGGCGGCAAAGCGCTTTTTGTAGAACTCGTATTCCATGGACATGGCTGCCGATTTTTGCCGCTCCGGCTCTATCATCCGCGCATCGGCATAGACCTCGGCAAAATCCCCCAACTGGTAGCGGATCATGTGGGTGAAGTGGACGGCCATATCGAGGATAAAGCCGCCCAACTCCCGGCGGTGGCGCCAAGGGGTGATAAAAATGGAATTGCCCGTGCCGAGCGAGTGGTACAACCCCATATAGGGCGTGCCGATGGCACCGGTGTCGAGCAAGTAGCGCACGATGCGTGCCGAAGGGTCGCGGCGGAAATTTTCAGCTACGGAGACAATGCGCTCGTTGCGCGCGGCTGCGTCGAGGATCTGCTGGCAGGCTCGCACTGTGATGGCCAGCGGCTTTTCCACTAGCACGTGCAAGCCCAAGTCGAGGGCTTCGCAGACGACGGTGTGATGCACCGAAGGATCGGTCACCACGTCCACGGCCTCCAGGTCTGGTACCTGCTGGACCATCGCCTCCATGTTGGTGCAGACCTTGGGGCGGGTCCCGAGGAGCTTCTCGGCTTCGGCGGCGGCCATTTCGGCGTTTTCGGCGCTGATGTCGCACACCGCGCTCAGTTCGACTGCGTCGAAGGGGGAGTCGGCTAGTTGCTTGAGGCCGTGTAGATGGCGGGTGCCCATGCCGCCGCAGCCGACGAGAGCTAGGCGCACCTTGTCCATCGGCTATTCCTGCCAGTTGGGGACGCTGCTCATGTCGGGCAGCAGGGCCAAGCCGCGGTCTTGGTCGAAGTGGACATCGACCGAGTGGTCGTGATAGTTCTGGTTGCCGCGCGCGGTTAGGTACACCTCCTCACCGCGCAGGCACACGGGCATGGTGTGCCACACCTTTAGGTTCATGCAGATGCCGGTGCTGCCGTCGGAGTAAAAGGCGCGCAGATCCTCCGGCTCGATCATGGGCTGGATCGGAGCCACGAAAAAGACGGTTGGGCAGTGACGGCTCGGATAGAAGGACTGACCGGCGTCGTCGTGAAAGGCGAAGTGTGCTCGCAGCCGGCCCTCGGACAGGTCGAGTTGGTCGGATGTGGGGTCTTTGACCTCGGCCCGCACGGTGTACGCGCGTTCGACGAGTGCGCCTACCACAACCTCGGGTTTGGCCTCGTCAAAGGTGGAGATGACTTGCCCGAAAGGGGCAAAGGCCGAGGGGGTCAGCGGCTCCACGGGAACCTTGAGAATTTTTAGCACGGCAACGCTCCTTTTGTCAGAAGGCCAGCAGCATCGGTCCCATGCGCTCTAGCAAGAGGGCGCGATAGTGCTCGGCCTTGGCCACTTGCAGCCGTTCGAGCGGGTTGAAGTCGTCGGTGATGAGGTCTCCTCCGGCGGGCATGGAATATTTGTGCGCCGCTAGCCACGCCGCGTCCTCGGACTCTAGGGAAATCGGTTGCCGCGAAGCTAAGAATACAAAGTCGTTAAATGTTTCGCCCGGCAGCGAGACGAGGGCCAGCCGGTGCGGATAAACCTCGCCTAGCGTTCGGTACACGGCCGCAGCGGCATCGGCTTCTGGTCCTTCGGTGAAGCCGACGAAGTTTAGGGCTAAGAGGCCGTCGTCTTTGAGGAGCCGGTCGAGGTCGGCGAGCATCTCAACGCTCAGTAGGTGACTGGGCACGGACCCGCCGGTGAAGCAGTCGTGCACGATGAAGTCGTATTGCTGGTTGAGACGGCGGATTTCGTAGCGGGCGTCGCCGACCAGCAGCGCGCCCGATGGCTCGTAGAGAAAGTATTGCTGCGCGGCTTTGGCTACCTCTGGGTCCAACTCTAAAGCGTCGGTGTCGATGTCTTGGGCCGCAAATGCCATGGCAATGTAGCCCCCGCCGAGGCCGATCAGTAGTGCGTTGCGCCCCTCCGGGTGCAAGTGAGGCAAGGCGGCGATGATTTTTTGGTAGCTGAGCACTGGCCCACGCGTGTCGAGCCGCAGCGCGCTGATGACCGAAGCGTCCGACAGCATCCACCGCACTCGGCGGTCGCGGTCGTCGACGACCCGCACCCAGCCGTAGTGGCTTTCGGCTTGGTGGACTAGGCGATAATCTCCGTGTTCGGTCGGACCTAGGTTGGGCTGTAGCCAGAGTCCTGCGCCGGTGGCAATCGCCGCGGCTGCGACCGGTCCTAACCCCGCCTGGCTCCACCGTCGCTCGTACAATGCGACGACGATTGCCAACAGGATCAAGGCCGCGCTAACTCCGTAGAGAATCACCCGCGACCCAAGGGCCGGCAGCAGGAAAAAGCCCAGCAGCAAGGTGCCCACCACGCTGCCGACCGTGCTGACTGCAAAGACCGAGCCGGCTGCCATGCCCACGCCTGCCCGCCGCCGCGCCGCCAGTTCGATCACCTGCGGCCCCACCATCCCGAGGCAGGTCAGCGGCAAGGCAAAAAGCAACAGGGCACTGGTAAAAGCCCCAGCGCGCAGCCCTAGATCGTTGGTCCACAGTAAGATCGGGCGGCTGACGAGCGGAATCACAGCTGTCGTTAGCCCAGCAAGTGCTATGGCGTAGGAAAGCCGGAAGCGCGTCTGTTTGTCGGCGACCAAGCCACCGAGGTAATAGCCCAGCGCCAAGGCGATCAAAGCGACGGATATGAGTGACGACCACACGTAGAGACTGACCCCGTAAAAGGGGCCGATGATGCGCGTGCCCAACAGCTCTAGCATCATCACTGCCGCCCCGGAGATGGTTACAGTGCCGTAGAGCAGCAAGCGATTTTGGTGGTTTAACTGTTCTTCACTCACTGGGTTCTTTTTTCTTAGCGGCCTGTACAAGCTGATTGTAGATCTTCATCTCAGCGGCGGCCCGCGCATCCAGCCCTTGGCTTTTGTAAAGACGGGCAAGATTGAAGCGAGTATCGGCGTTGTCCGGTGCTAGCTTGAGCGCCTTGGCAAAAGCCTGGAAGGCTTGCTGCAAATCGCCGTTCATCAGATAAGCCGAGCCCAGATTGTTAAAGCCCTGGGCATAGCGCGGATTGAGCGCTAGCACGATCTCGTAGTGGTGGATCGCTTCGTCGATGCGTCCCTGCCGCAGGAGAACATTGGCCAAGTTGTTGCGGGCACTGAGATCCTGGTCGTTGATGTGCAATGCCGCAGCGTACTCGACGCCGGCCTCGGCGTAGCGACCAAGACCTCCGTAGAGTACCCCTAGGTTGTAGTGCGCGTTGGCGTCGTCGGGGTAGAGGTTGAGGATATAGCGGAAACGCTCGATATCGGCGCTGACGGGTTGGATGCGTTTGAACATGGCTAAGAGCTTCTCGCCTCGGTCTTGGTCTCCTCGCCGCAAAAAGAGCGTGCCGAGTCGGTGGTAGGCTTCGCCCTCAAAGGGATCAAGGACAATGGCTTGCTTAAAGAGGCGCTCGGCTTCGTCTAAGCGGCCTTGCTGCATGCGGACTTGGCCAAGCCCAGTATAGGGCGGGGCGTAGTTCGGGTCTAGGCTGATCATGCGCGCGAAATTAGCCGCAGCCTCCTCGAATAGGCCCTGCTTGCCTTGGATTTGCCCCAGCCGGAAATAAGCGTCGCCATAGGCAGTGTCTATCTCAGTGGTGCGGGTAAATGCGCGGCTGGCCTCGTCGTAGTGCGCCTGCCGCTCATAAACCACGCCCAAGTTGTAGTGGATGGCCGCGTCGTCGGAGTGTTGGAGGGCTTGCTGGAGGGCCTCTATGGCTTCGCTGTAGTGCCCGTCGTCGGCGTAGGCTATGGCGAGTTTGCGGTAGAAGTCCCCCCGCTCGGGGACGGCGTGCAAACCCTCTTGATAGATGATTGCAGCATCGGCGTTGCGCCGCTGCCGGACGTAGATATCGCCCAAAAGGAGATAGGCATCGGCGTGGTCGGGGGCTAGCTGAACGGTCTGCTCGGCGAGTTGCGCCGCCGGCGCTAGATGGCCTTGAACCAGATTGAGGCGAGCCAAGAGCAAGAGGGCTTCAAGGTGCTGGCTATTGGCTGCGAGGATCTGGTTACACGCGGCGACTGCATCGGCGTATTTGCCCTCCGTCGCTAGACGCTTGGCTTCTGCTAAGTGGTCATCGGCACCATCGCAAGCGCAAAGCAATACGCAGGCGAAAAAACCCAGTGCCCTATAGCTGAGCCGCGTCATACATGGTCGCCAAGTGATCCTCGTAGATGGAGATTTGTGCGGCATGATTTTCCCGCAGGCGGTCAATCAGTTCGTTATAGAGGCGATTTTCCTCCCCCTTGGTCCACCAGTAGCGAACTTGTTTGACCACCTCGTCGTATGGCTTAGGCTTTTCGGGGGTCTTTTCCAGCACTTTAAACAGCGAGAAACCACCTTGGCGGTGCGGGGTCGCAGTGATAGCCACCGGACCAGTGAGCACGCCAACCTCTGCGGCTAGGGCCTCTGTCAACAACTCGCCGAAAACCACCCGCTCGAAGGAGTGGATATGGAAGCGGCCCTCGTCGCCGCCTTGGCGAATGCTGTGACTTGCAGCCAAGGCCGCTATGTCTTCACCCGCTCGAATGCGTGCCGCTAGCGCCTCCGCCTCTTCTTGGGTGGCAACTAGGATCTCCTGCACGGTCACTTCTCGATCTTCCATGAAACGATGCAGATTGGCCTCGTAGTAGCGTCGAAGCACATCTTCGCTCAGATCGACGTGCTCTTCCACGTCGCGGCGGCGCAGCTCTTCGATGAGCATTGCGCGTTTTTTGATCCGCAGCCAGTCGGCTATCGCCGACTCCTGCGCCAAGCCGCGGCGTTCGATTGCCACGGGGAAGAGTACCTCGGGCACCAGATAGAGCCGGACGAACTCATCAATACCACTACTGTCAGTGCCCACTGAGGCGACCCGCCGCACTTTCGGATAGAGGGCTAGGAAGTCAGCTAGCGTTATCTGGCCACCGTCGTAGCGTCCCACAACGCCCCCCGCGTCGATAGCCTCCACATTGTCTTGAGCGACGATGGCGGCTAACTCGGAGATACTATGGGGATATAGTTCGACATTGTATTCCCGCATCAACTCGGCAATGAGCGCTCGTCGACGTTCGCCGAAGGCGGCCATTAGTGTCCCTTGGGAAAAAATCAAGTAATAGCTGGCTGGCGCGGGACGTTCGTCCAACACCTTATAGATGTCGTAGCCAGATTCGACCTTCAGTGGTTCGCTAAGCTCGCCTTTAGCGAGCTCGAAGAGCACATCCGCCACATCGAGAGAAACCCCGAACTCTTCGATACTATTTCGTCCAACGTAGGAGTTCAACGCCCCTTGGAGGCTCCCTTGCTGGTGGTAGGTCAGGGGTTGGCCAGCTAGTTCCTCAAACGGGGTCCCACTCTCTAGGGCACGCAGGATTTGGGCGGCCTCGTCGGCGGTACTCGAGCGGATGCGGGCGAGTTTTAGGAGCCGGTTCCACTTGCTCTCACCCCACTGCCGCTTTATTTCCTCTTGCGGCAGGTCGATTTTGTCTTGGATTTCCAGCTTGACGAATTCTTGGAAGAGCTTTTCTCTTCGCGCCTGTTCCCATTGCTCTATAAAATCTGGGTCGCTATCAATCTGCCTCTTCCGCGCCTCTAGCAACAGGAGCTCCATGTCGATCATTGCTTGGAGATATTCGTCGAATGCAGCGACGCCCTCCCGTTCGGAGAGCAGCAGGGGGGGCATGTTGCTTTTGAAGCGCTGTAAATTTTCGAAGGTAATAGCGACTTCGCCCACGCGGGCTACGACGTTTTTGTCGCTTTGGGGGGAACTACAGGCAGCGATAATGACCAGAGACAAACAACCGATCGCACGCGCCGCCATTTCAGCTCTTGTTTTCGCGTGGGGTGCGGGCGTAGTACACTTCGCGCTGGAAGTCATAGGGGATATCGACGGTTTCCACAGGAGCGTCGCGGAAGTCGAATCTCAGCACCATTTCGCGCACCCACAGCGTAAATTCCTCGACGTCGCGGTCGAGCGGGGGAAAGACCAAATACCCTTCTTTCTCTTGGCCGCTGAAGATCATGTCGTCGGTAAACAGAGTGCGCTGCAAGAGATCGCGCCGCGCCTTAAAGCCCTTGCGCGCATTGCCGCCGTAGGCTTGGGCATAGGGCCAATAGTACTCGGTCAGGGCGAGGAGGCTAAGTGCCTTATAGCGCCGCCCATTGGGGGCGATCAATTCGATGTTGGCCGGATTTAGGCGGACTTTGGGATAGGCGTAGTTTTTGACCTTGACCAAAAATACGGTAAACCGCGTCGGTGCCTCCTCTTCGCCGGGCGGCGTCCAATCGCCATAGGTATAGGGATTGGTCGCTACGGCGTAGGGGTTGGGCAGGGTAAAACCCTCAGGGGCTTCTGAGACACCGGCGAATTGCCGGTTTAGGGCCTCGGCCGACATGGGCAACATCGCTACCTCTAGACGATCTTTGAGGAAAGTGATGCTGTGATCGTCTCCGACTAAGTAGTTGTCATCCGCGATTTCCGTGGGCACCACCGGACCGGTAAAATGCCGATAGCCAAACTTCAAGCCGCATCCGGCGAGCGCGATTAGCAATAGGAGCAAGCTACCCAATGTCTTCATGGCGATCCTCGCTTCTTTGTTGGCTAATACAAGACGAGGAGGGGCAATCGCCCCTCCTCTCTTTGCTAGACGGCTGATGCAATACAGCCTTGTTAGTCGAGCTGGCTATCCAAATGGCTCTTGACTCGACCCCAACTTGTGGCTTCGACGGCCGTACCTTCCTCGGGTTCGTCGGCCTCTAGCAAGATGTAGTCGAGCATCTGGTCGCCCTTCTGGTCCTGACCCGTGGAGCCGCCCAGCGGATAGAGCTGGTGCTTGGCACCGGTCTCGCCGCCGTCGCCATCGAGCGGACGCACGCCGATGTGGGTCACTTGATCATTTTCGAATATGTGCCGAATCGCCTCGTCTTGAGTTACACCATGGATGTCCCAAAAGGCGTTGCGGAACTCAAAGGTGTAGGAGACGTTGGTCGAGAAATGCTCGGCATCCGGCGGATTGACGGTCCAGGCGATCTCGAAAATGTCGCCAGTCGCCTGTCCCTCAAACATATCGGAGCTCCAGCCAATCGGCGGTAGGTCGATGTATTCGAGCAGGCTGTTGTACGCCACAGGCTGTCCCGGCAGCGGCTTGATGCGCAGGTGATAGCGCTGAGCGTTTAGAACCTGATCGACGTTTTCGCCCAAGAAGTCGCCACCCGAGTGATCCGGATCGAAGGTGATCTGGATGCAGTCGTCGTTCCACCAGCGCTTCTGGTCTTCTTCAAGCAGACGCAGTGTATCGTCTTGGACGCGGATGAAGAAGTAGAAGCGGTTGTCCGGCGGCGTGCTCCACGCCATCAGAATGCTGACGTCGTAGTCTTCTTTTGCAATGGTCTCGCCCCCGGCGGTGAACATGCCCTCGGTCGTGAGGATGAATTCCTCGTCCAGCCAGCCCCAATCGTCTTCGAGGCCGTCGATGGTCATGGCGCTGGGATTGGGCACACCTGGGATGAAATATTCAGCGCCGACGTGCGCGTTAGCCGGGCTGACTAAGGCGCACGCTGCGGCGCAAACGACAAAAAGAAAAAGGATTTTTTTCATACGTTCCCTCCGTGGGAGTAGTGGTAAGGCTATGGACGATTCATCCTTTAAGACGCCCTATATTACGTCTTTTAGGAGTGCTTAGCAAGTTCAAATTTTCGCCGTTTCCGCTTACTCTTGCCCAGTGCTGGCGAAAACGCGAATGAACCCAAGCGAGGTGTTGCGCTGCTCGGCCTCGAAGTTTTGCTCCTCTAGCTGAAGGCCTGCATTTAAGGTCAGTTGGTAGCCCAAATAGGCCGAAGTATTCGAGAACAGAATCGAATAGACGCGGCTGGTAAAATCCTCGACATAACCGACTTGTAGCTCGGCCGGCCGGTCTTGCAAGTTCTCAAACCAACTGAACTCTAGACCGAGCGCGATCCAAGTCTGTTCGAGGATCGCATAGCGCGAAATCAAGAACAGGGTTTCCTCTAGCTCGCGGATATTGGCCTGTGACGGATCGGTGGGAGTCTCGCGCCTGAAGGTACTCTTCCACTTGGGCCAGATGGTCAGGTCCGCGCCAATGGGAATGGTGTAGTCGGCTTTGGTTATCAGCCCGAAAAACGAACGGTCGCGCTTGTCGGCCTGCTCACCGCGCTGGTTGAAAATCTCGTGTTTGACTTTGGCGGTCGCCCTAAAGTTGCGGATGCGGTTGTAGTTTGCCTGCAAATAAACGCTGTTGACGAAAGTGTCTTGGTTGTCGAGCGGATCGGTAAAGTCCGTCCGGCCCGTTGGGTCTATCCAGCGCAGGCGGTCTTCTGGGATGTTGTCCGACACGAGTTTCGCGTGCTCAAAGAGCGCGATTCGCAGGCCCGGGAAGTTCCAACGCACAGTGAACAAACCGTAGTTGGCCTTGCTCTTGCGCGCTGAGCTTAGCTGGCGCTCGCTCAAGCGGCCAAGGGTTAGCTGCGCGTCCTCGCTGAGCATCATGCCGCCGTAGGCGTTGTAGCCACGGTGGTCGCGGTCGTAGGGATAGTCGGGCTGGCGATCGTCTTCAAAGCGGTCGATCAAGGTGTTGTTATTCATGTCCATGCCGAAGAGGAAGGCCGGAGGATCGACCTCATAGCGCAGAAAAGGCTCGTCGTAGTCGGGCCGTGAGTTGCGGTTTTGATTGAAGTCGGAGACGAAGTCGTTGTTCTCGTCTAGCCCGGGGAACACCGCTAAGTCGGCACCCACCGAGCCACCAGAAGCACCCACCCCGGTGCCGAATTGACCGGCCCGCTGCCAGTCGGCAAAGCGGTCTTGGTCGTCGTTGTCATCAACGAACTCGAAGAGGTGGAAAATTTCGCTGCTGTAATCGATGCCGCCCAGCGAGTTGGCCATGAACGCGGTCGTGCTGTAATCGGGGTCCATGGTGAACATTTCGCCGTAGGCAAACCACGGATAGGAGGTGTAAGACGCGGTGAGATAACCGGCCTCTCCCTTGTCCTCGGCGAGGGTATGTTGCGCTAGGTTTTGGTTGGGGAAGCGCCGGAAGCGTCGGTTGCGCACGAACTCGGCGCGCAAGTCTAGGCCGCCGAGGCTCAGAATCTCGAAATCTACCCCGATTACATCACTGCCGGTGGGCAACCCGTACTCAAAGCGCAAAAACTGTTGGTTCGACCCGTCGGATATTTCGCCTTCGGCTTGGGCCACGGGCAAAAAGACGGGGTCGCCCAAGCGATCGGTCTGCACGTTGGACGTGACGGCCACTCGGTAGTCGTTGGCCAGAATCAACTCGAACTCGATTTTGCTCGCCTCCTGATAGGTCGGCACCTTTTCGGTGGGCCGGAAGCTGTTGCGGATGTCATAGATCAGTTCGATGTTGTCCACACCCCTAGCCTCTAAGCTGCCGCCGGTGCGGATCCCGCCGCGGACAATCGGGGTGATTTCCGGGTGAATCTCGCCGTCGATCAGCACTCGATCGAAAAACAGTAGCGCGCCATTGTCGCTCGACTCGGGCGAATCGTCTGAGATGAGGATCGTCACGGTCTCGACGCTGCCCGTGTTCTGCGGCGTGGTCAAGACGCCCTTGAGCGAATTGTCCCCCATGTCGAGGGTGCTGCGCGCGTTGTGGGCGCTGACCCACGTCGCCCCCACCTTGGCAAAGTCGCCTACTTGAGCCACACCCCGGCCACCGAGTAGGCGGGTGGAGTTTTCCACGAGGGCAGCGGCCTCAGACTGGGTTCCAGCCGGGTTGGCCGGTGAGCTGATGCGCGAGCCGAGGAACGTGAATGCGTACTTGTCGGAGAGGAAGTCCCACTGGATGCCGTTAAAGGTCGGCTTGGAGAAGGTCAGTGGGGTCAGGGTGGTGCGAATGGCATCGCCTACTGTTAGTGCGGTGTGGAACTGGCCTTTGTGGGCAGATGAGATCACCACGCGGTCGAACCAACTGCTATAGCGCGGGCTTTTGAAGATGCCGCTGCCCTGGCGCAGGGGGTTGTTCTCGGTCCAGTCGTAGATCGTCCAGCCGCGGGCGATGTAGTTGCCGAAGGCATCGTAGTGGCGGTTGCCCTCTAGCTGTATATCGACGTAGCGCTCGTATTCGTCGCGGGCGTAGTTGCTGTACTCCCAGCCTCGCCAGCCGTATTCGTAGAAGAGGTTTTGCGGCAAGTAGAACTTGCGGCGGTTGGGCGCTAGGGCACCGGGGTGGATACGCACCCCGTAAATTCCTGGCTCGGCTATGGGCCGATAGCCCGTAGTCAACTGAGCTAAAGCGCTGCCCCAGTCTAGCGCCAGCAAGGCGAGTGCTGCACACAATGCCGATCGGATGCGAGACAAATACATGAGATACCCCTCCCTCAAGAGGCTTTGCCGAATGGGCTAGGAGCTAGCTGCAATTTAGCTAGTAAGCTACGTTGATGATTTGCGCCAAGTTTTGGACTGCTGCTTGGGCGTCGATTTGGATTCGGCACACGTAAATCCCCGGGGGCACGCGCCGTCCCTCGTCGTCTGCGCCATTCCACGTATAGACGAGGTAGCCGTCGCTGCTGCGGCCGCCGACCAACGAGCCGACCTGCCGCCCGTCGAGCGCATAGATATCGACCGCTACCGGGGCGTCTGCTTTTAACACTGCAAAGCGAATCTCGGCGTGGTCGCCGATTCCGTCGCCGTTGGGCGTGAGGACTTTGGGCGCAATGGAGACTTTGTCGAGCAAGCTCTCGGACGCGGGCACTTCGGGCAGAAATACCGTGGTGGCCGCCCGTCCGGCCGGATCGACCTGCTGCCAGAACTCCATCTCGTCGGTGTGGCCGACAAAGGCAGAAAAGAGATAGGGATTGGCGAATACGTTGACCTGTAGGTCAATTTCGACCTCTTGCCGCCGGACAACTTGCGACAGTTCCACTACCAGCGAGTCGGGCAACAGTTCTAAGGAGGCCGGCTCGACCTCGGCACCGGCGACGCGGATGACTACGCTCTCGGCTGCTGCTTGCGATGGCGTGTTTAGCCGCAGGCGGTTAAAGCCCTTGTCGCCAGATTTGAAGTCCGGCTGCAATACGTACGTAAAGTTTTCCGGCTGGCCCACTTGGGCCTCGTTGGGGGTGACTTGGCCGAGCGCCCCGTTGAGGAACGAATCCGTGTAGTTGAGCCGCAGCCCCTTTAGGGTGGGGGCCATGTCTGGGCTATCCGATTTGAGCAGCACCCTGAACTGCACGTAGCGCCTTGGGCTGGGCGAGAGAAACTCTTGGCCGGAAAACAGATAGGTGTTGCTCCAGCCGCTCCAATCTGGGGTTGGCCGAATGTAGGGCACGATGTCGCCTTTCCACCGTTTCTTCAAGTCGTTGTATTCGTCTTCGGTCACTTCGTGGCCCTTGCGGTGGTAATACGTATTGCCTTCTTCGAGACCGCTGCCCGAGCGCGTCTGCGCCAAAATTTGCGTTCCCGCGGGTAAGTCGGAGTCCCATTCGAGGGTGCGGAAAACCTTGGGGCTGTCGTCTACCTTGAGGAAGTCCGAACGCAATTCTACTTCAGCGACATAGCCGGTGGGTACGACGACGGCTTCGGCCATCGCGCCGCTGCTACTGCCCCCGAAGATCATTTCGAGATAGCGCAGGGGCCGGTACGGGTGCATGAGATAGGTGATTGGCTCGGGATTGTTCCAATCGCTTGGCGCTGGGAAATCGAAGAGGACGTCGAAGTCGACGTCCCCCGAGGGCTTGAGCTCGCCGGCCGACCCCAGCAGCCGGTGGCGCAAGATGCGCGGCCGGCCCCAAGTGGTGGTCTCCTGAAACGCTACGAAGATGACGCGGTTGACCCAAAAGACCGCGCCCAAATCCCAGCGCCACTGGGCGATAAACTGGCCGGTCTCACTCCAGTTGAGTTCCTCCCAGAAGGTATTGACATTGCCGTCGATCATCGCGGGCGCGCGCTCCTTGCCCTGATCGTCGATGATCCCACCTCGGGCCACGGTCCCTTGGGCGATGTTCTGTCCAAACGCGATGACCTCGACCTCTGCGAGGGCCGCGTCCTCGCTCTTGACGTCGGCTATGATGCGGATGTATTGGGTGGGCGCGAAGGCTGTGGGGACGTCCGTGTCCTCGGCAGGTTGGCCAAAGCTCAGTACCCTTTTGGTCGCTTCGCCAAAGGCCACTGGATACGACAAGAGGGTCTCTTCGTTGCGCTTGGTCGTGCCGCCGATGAGGTTAAAGAGGAAGACATCGTCGGTGATTGATTGGAATTTGCCGTCAGAGCCAAAGACCCGGAGTGCTCGCAGCGGTCGCGCGCCTTCTTCATCGGGGAAGTGCAGGCGAACTTCCTTGACGGCCACCATCCTGCCCAAGTCGATTTCGAGCCACCAGGTGTCGAGCGGGTCGTCTTGGCTGGGTTTCCAGTAAGTGGTGGTGTCGTCGTCGATGATCAGATGGGCATCGGCCGCATTGGACCCGGCCTTCCACACCCCGCCGCGCTGCTCTTTGACCTTCTTTAGCTCGTGCGTGAACAGAGGGGAACTCGGTGCGGCGTTGAAGGGCTGCTCAAACTTGACCGGCCGGATTGATCCATCCGCTCGCAAGTCAACAGCCCCGACCGGGTAGGTCCACGTCTCCCACTGCGCCTTGGTGTTTATTTCAAAGACTTCTTGAGAATGGGCAAAACTCGCTGGCAAAACCAGCGTCAGCAAACAAAGCCATAGTCGGTTCATAGCTACCGCTCCTTTCTCAATACGCCACACCCATGCTGCTGGAACGCACGAGTGTCCCGCGCTCAGTGTGGACTTGGACCACGGCGAGGTATAGCCCTGGCGGGACTACCTGTCCTTGATCGTCGCGCCCGTCCCAAGCCACTGCATAGGCACCACTGGTGCTTTCGGCTTCGAGGACGGTATGTACTGGGCGTCCGGCCAAATCGAAAATTTCGACTGTTACTTCAACCGGCTTTACTAGCTGCAACAGGCTGTAGATCAGTTCTACTTGGTCGTTGATCCCGTCCCCATTGGGGGTAAAGACCGGGCTACTTACTGCCAAGGAGGACACCAACTGGCTGGCCGAAGCGGCCGTCGTTAGTATCCGCAGAGCATTGGTCAGCACTTCTGGGTTGGCGTCGCCGGGTTGCACCCGCTGCGGTACGCCGTCCTCGGCCTGCGAGTCAAATACCTCAGCTTCGACTGAGGTGCCTTGGATGAAAATCTGCGAGTCGAATACGGCGCGCATGCGGTGAATGCCGATCTCCGGCCGCTGCGAGGAAAAGAAGATGGTCAGACTGCCTAGTTCCGCTTGCACGCTGTCGGGTGTGACCTCGACCCCATCTTCTCCAGTGAAGAACTGCCGAAACACTGGCGTCGATTGGGGGGTGAGGATGCGCAGGGCGTCAAAGCCGGTGTCTGTTTCCTCGATTTGGGCTATGACATCGTAGGCAAACGTCGTAAAGTCCCCGGCGGTTACAATGGGCACGTCGCCGGGGGGACGAGGGACGTCTAACTGGGAAATCTCGGCCACTAAGATCTGGGCCACGGGTGGGATCGTGTGTTCGACGCTCAGCGATGTGAGCCGCAGGCCGTCGAGGATCGCGCCGCTTTCGATTCGCACCTCAAACTGGAAGTAGCGCCTTGGGCTGGGTAGCTGGATGGGCTGGCCGGACTCAGTGAAGGGGGGCGACCACAAGCTCCAGTTGACTTGGTCGTCGTCAATCGGGCCGCGCACACTTTCGTCGAGGGCCTTGTACTCGTCTTCGGTGACGACTTGCCGCTCGCGGGTAAAGAGATCGGTGTACTCGTAATAGACCCGGGGGTTGTCGTCTAGGCCGGTGCGCATCACCACCGTCAAATCGGCATCAGCGGCTGGCTCAACGACTAGCTCGTCGCCACTTTGACGCAGCTTTTCCAGCGTCCATTCCATGCGACTGAAATTAGCTGGCTCTCCGAGATCGATGATCTTTGACCGGTAGGAGCCGGCCGGCGCGAATCCCGTACCGAAGAGTTGGAATTCGGCCAGTTCAAACGGGCTGGCCGAGGTGACTTCTAGTTCGATGTAGCGGACGAATTGCAGGGGAAAGTCGATCTGGGCCGTGTTCTCGCGGGTAAAGTCAACGCGCTTTATGGGGGCGTAAATCGGCTCGTCCCGCTCGTTGAAGCTGGCACCATCGTTGACTTTGAGCACGTAGCCGCGGATGAAGTCTTCGCTAAAAGGTCGCCCCTCTGAACTGATGCCCTCCAAGCGCGGAAAAAACGCAATTCGATTGGCGGGGAAGCGGGTCCCCAAATCAAAGAAAAACTTAGTGCCGTCTTGGGCGATGCCGAAGCGTTTAAACGCGAGGTGGGTGGAGGTCGTGTCGATGCCATCGACGATCTCCAACAGAGGGCGCACGACCGCTACGTTGTCCCAGATCAGTGATTGGGCGCGTTCCTCCACGTAGCCACTGGGAAACCCATCGACCCAAGTCAGGCTCGGAATGACGTTGTCCTTAGAAGTAAAGGCTACGAGTTGGATGGCACCTGGCACGTTGAAACTCATCGCGGTGGAGAGCAGCTCGTGCTCCCGCCAGGTGGCTCCTTCGTCCCCGCCCACCACCCACTGGCGGACTTCCGCAGCCGCCGGTTGCGAAGCGAGGACCACGGCAGCTATGCACAAGGTCACCAAGCGAGAAATTGTCGTGCGCAAGCCCATTGATTGGAACTCCATGCTTAGTAGGCTACGGCCACCGCTCCAAAGCGCACCACTCGGCCTCGGTCGGTGTTGGCCCCAATACGCGCCAGATACACGCCTGGCGCTACGAGCTGATTGGCCTCGTCGCGACCATCCCATTGCAGTGCGTGGTGCCCGGCACCCTGTACCCCACCCGACAGGCTCCGCACTCGCTGGCCGGCCAAAGTCAGCAACTCGACGTCCACTTCGACCGCATCGAGCACGCTGAACAAGGTGTATTCGATGGCCACTTGGTCGTTGATAGCGTCGCCTTGGGGCGTGAAGATCGCGGGTGTGATCACCACGTCGGATAGTAAGGATTCGAGAGAGCCGGAACTACCTAAAACTCGCAACTGGTCGGTGCCCAATTCGTCGCTGGCGTCGCCGCCTTCAACGCTTTGGGGCAGTGAGTCACCCCCCCGAGCAAAGACCTCGGCGCGCAACTGGTCAGAGGCACCGTACACGGTCGTTTCTAGGCGCAATCGGAGCTCGTCGTTGGTGTCCGGCCCGATCATCTGCGGCAAATAAACCGCCAACTCGCCCCCTTCGTCGACGATGCTGTCCGGTTCCACGGTCGCCAGCGGATCGCCCATCTCCAGCCCCAGCACCCGGCCCGTAGAGGGCAGGCCCAACCGCACCGCGTCAAATCCCTGCTGTCCGGCATCGGAAAACTCGGCGCGCAAGTCGAGGACGAACTCGGTCCGCGTGCCTGCAAGCACTTGCGGCACCTTGCCGTCGGGACGCAATTGGTCAACCGCAGCGACCTCGCCCACGATCCGGTCGGCCAAAAGTGGGGAGGTTTCGATGGTGATCCAATCAAGGCGGGCGAACTCCCACAAGGCTTCGGTCTCTAGCTGGATTTGTAGCTGAATATAGCGCCCCTTAGGCACGCGGGGTCGCTGTCCCGGAACCCGGATCGGCGGCGACCAGAAGCTCCAGTTATTAATGTCGTCGGCGATGACGCCCTGCCAACCCACAGCCGGTGGATCCCACGGCCACACGCGCGGTTTGAGCTTGGCGTACACGTCCTTTTCCACTTCCACGGGCTGGGCCAAGTCGTTGAACGAGTGATAGGCGATGGGGCCATCGTCCAGCCCGGTTTTGATCTCGATGTTGACTCCGGCCTTGGCGGCGGGAGATTCGACCAATTGATCTCCGTCGCGCCGCCAGGTACTCAAGCCGAAGTTCACTTCGCCGACATTGATCAGATCCCCCATGTCGATCACTTGGGATAGCCAGCGAGCTCGGGGGACAAAACCGCGTCCATAGACCTCTAGCTCGGCCAACGCGTAGCGCGTGAACTTTGGTGGGGCATCTGGAAGCACCCGCATGCGGAAAAAGCGCAGATATTGGAGCGGAAAGTCGACCTCGATAACGGCGTCGAAGTTCTGGTCCACCCTGGCCAACAGTTTATCCAGCGGCAGGTAGTAGTCCGTCTCCTGCGTACCGGCGACACCCGAGCGAAATTGCGGAGGTAGTTGGCTTTCTACGGCGACCTTGTCGTTGCTAGCCGTCAGTTCGTAGGCTTCGAATTTGTAGTTGGGTCGGTATGGCTCTTGGAAGAAGGGGTCGTTGCCCTCGGGCGGCACCAATTTGAAGTGATCGGCGGGAATCTGCATGCCCATATCGAGCGTGTAAAACTCGCCCCAGATACCCCCTAGTCCACCACTGCCTTGAAAATCGCGCCCTTCGTAAAAAGTGTTGAGATCCCCGTCGATGAATTCCATCGGGTTGGATACGTGGCCGGGCCGGGAGACGTCGCCGATTGCCCGCCAGACGCGAGGCATCCCCTCTTGGTAGTCAATGTCGATCGGCTGCCGATAGCGCGTCCAGTGGCGTAGCTGGGTCACCACATTGACGTCGGGCTTGAGTTCCAGCGGTTGGATTGAGCCAAGGGTCGTGGTATTATCGACCATCAAGTTGACCAGCGTCTGCTCTTCCCAATCGAGGCCATCAGCGCCGCCGAGACGGAATTGCGCCACTTGCGCTTCAGCCGTGCAGACTTGGATTATGGCCATACACGCCGCTGCCAAATAGAGCTTGGATTTCATACCGACCATCTCCTAAAAGCAGGAAGTCTTACGGCGAATATAACGCAAAATAGCAGGTGCCTGTCAAATATAATCAACCCCAGAATATCACGTTCCAAGTCATGCCGGTGAAATGGTCGATGATCAGATAGAAACCGCCGGGCGTGAAATAGCCGAGAATCATTCCCATGAAAAAGGGCCGCGTCTTCAGATAGAGTCGCACGCCCCCGTATTTGAGTACGAGGACCTTGACTCCCCAAGCAATGAACATATTGAACCACAAGTGGTCCATGATCCAGATCGGCCCGATCACGTAGCCCAGCGGATGCAGCGGCCACCACACGTAGAGCCAGCGCGCGACCATCAATCCGGTCATAATGGCCGCGCCAATTCCCATATTGACCCAGCCCCAGCCGTAGAAATCGGTCGGCGTGCGGAGGACCTTCTCCACATAGCTGTAGTTGCCTCCGCTCCAGATCCACAGGTTGATCGCCCCGTATTTGTGGCTGAGCAGCATCACCATCCACACGGCACCGCCCACGGCCACGACTAGTGCCAAGACGATGATCCAAAAGAGGGGCCGGCGGTTGCGCCCCAACTCCTCGCCCAGCCGCAGACTGTTGGCGCAGGAGACCATGACGAAATTGCGCCCAGTGGTCCACAGGAAGGTCGTCGCCAGCACGACTAGACCTTGGGCACCGATGACCGACGAACCCACCGCGGACACCAGAATCCCCGCTGGTACCACCGGCGGCGAGCCGTCCGAAAGCCCGCCCTCGGCCACCACCCGCGAATAGCCAAAGATGATGACGACGCCCAAGAAGAGAATGGCCAGCCCGAAGATCATTGGCAGCCCAGCCAGCCACAACCAACCCACTATCACCAGACAAGAGACCGTCAGCACAATCAGGGCTGCGCGGTAGGAGAGGATTTCGTCGCTGTCGTCGATGCTCTCGTCGCCTTTGAAAGCTTTGCGCCACACGCCGCTCAGATGCTTGCGCGCCGTCCAAATGCCGCCCAAAAAGAGCACGAGAATCGCGCCCATCGACTGGTAGGCCAAAAAGGGATCGCGCACCGCGTGGCCGGCTCCTCCGGTCTCGCTGCTGACCACGCCGAGAATGCCGAAAATGCCGCGCACCGCAAAAGAGAGCAGGTTGAAAAACCACAGGCTGAAGGCGATATCGGTCTTGAGAAAATAGAAGAAGCCAATGATGTTGAAGCGCAGCGCGACATACAGGTCGGCCGTGCGGCGGAAAACCTGCACGTCCATGCGCACAGGATCGACGTTTTGGGCGATGGGGATGGTTTCGGGGAAGTAGTTGTACAGCCCGTGCAACGTGCCCCACAGCGCGGGGATAGCAAAACCAGCCCACATGACGGGATTTTTGAAAAAGGGGCTTAGCTTTTGGCCGTCTTCGCCTTCCTCGGTCATGGCCAGCGGTACCTGCATTAGCGGATAGATTAGCCGCTCGTGCTCGATCCATTGTTTGCGCAGGATCGCCATGAAGGAAATCATCATCAGAAAGAGGGCGCAGATAAAAGGCGTCCACACCCCGATGACGCTACGCCATATTTCCCAAGGAATCGGTTCGTCCCGTCCACTGCCCTCGTAAAACTTGCGGACGATCTCCACGTCGTGGACCATCAGCCAGTCGGGGATATAGGGATGGATTAGTTGCCGCCACTCGTTTTCAGCCGTGGCGTAGTAGAAGGGGTAGCTAATAGCGCTGAGGAACTTGGCGACGAAGAGGGTTGGAATCGGCGAGGCCATCACCATCATAACATAGACGACCAGCAGTTCGCGCCGATTGAGCCCCCAACTCGGGTGGACGAGCTTGAGCAGGGGATTGATAAAAAGGGTTAGCAGGAAGAGGAGGAACACCGCCCCAGGCATACTGGTGCCCAGAGCCATAAAGGAGCCATGTAAATAGAGGGTGCCGTAGGCGGCTCCGGCCGACACGCTGAAGGCCCCGGCGCATCCGACTAACACGGATTTGGCAGTAAAAGCCGGTACTGCGTCTGCCTCCTTAGGCACGGTCTGCTCGGGTGTTGTTGACATTAGCTAGCGCGAGAGAATCAGCCGTGAAACTTGGCGACCAATTCGGCTGGTTTGCCATCTACCGTCGCCGGGTCCAGCGCCTGTGTGCCGAAGACCACGGGAAAGGTTTGGCCGGTCTCCCGGGAGCGGGTTTTGGAGTCCATATAGGTTACGCTGAAAGCGCGGCGGGCCGACGCGGTGGAGTTGGGCCCCGAGCGATGCAGCAGGAAATTGTGCAGCAGAATGGCCTCCCCTGCCTCGGCCTCCAAGTCGATCACTGCCTCTGGGGGCGTGTATTGGGGCTCTTGCTCGGCGGGGAGAAAGTGCCGCTCGTTGATGATGCCGTGCTTGTTGCTGCCCGGCACGATCTGCATACAGCCGGTGGCTGTGGTCGCCTCGTCGAGTGCCGTCCACACCGTGACGATGGGATTGGTGTCGATGCACCAGCCAATCCCCACGTCTTGATGCCAGGGCAGTCCGCGGCGGAGTTCGGGCGGTTTGTTCATAAACATCGAGCGGAAGACCGAGACTTCCTCGCCGATGTAGCGGCAGGTAATCTGGTGGAAGAGCGGATGCTGAATATAGGCAAGGAAGAGCGGGTCTTGCTCTAGGTCGTCGATGCGACGGTACGCGAGCGTCTGCACCTCGTTGCCCATGGTGCGGCGCACTTCGCCGTCCTCTTCGACGACCTGCAAGCGCATGTGTTCGTAGCGGACGCGGCCCAGCATGATGTCGTCGATGCGCTGCTGCAAGGCGGCCAATTCGTCCGGGGACAGGACATTGCCCAGCCGCACGTAGCCTTGATCCAAGAACAGCTCGTGGTGTGCATCGTCAAAGGTGGAAAGGGCTTGCATGGTGCGGTCTCCTCTTTTAAGGACGGGGTATAAATACAATACCTAGGGTGTGCTCGTGCAATGCCGCCTCGATCAAGGCTCGTACACAGTCAGAATTTGGTCAGCTGCAACGTCTTGTAAGCGCTGCACAGCGCCGCTGGGCCAATGGATTTCTACCTCATCGACGCGGGTGCGGTCTCCCAAGCCGAAAAAGGGGCGCAGTGCGCTTTGGCACATGTAGCTCGATCCAGCGCGCACCACGTCCCACCGCACCCAGTCGCCCGCGGCGACGCGGATCTCGGCCCCGACGGAGTCCCCGACCAACCGCAAGCTCAAATAGTGCTGGGCGTTGCCGCCGTCGTTGCGCAAGAGCGCGGCAGGCTGATTGTTGTTGGCTACTGCGATGTCGAGGTCGCCGTCGTTGTCGCAATCACCCATGGCCGCACCTCGACTTACTTGCTGCAACAGCAGGCCCGGCCCCACCTGATTGCTCACGTCGGCGAAGCGTCCTTCCTGATTGCGGAAGAGTTGGTTTTGCTGCTCATACGTCACGGCGTCGAACAGGTGAATGTTGTCGTCGAGATGGCCGTTGGCGACAAACAGGTCGCGGTCGCCGTCGTTGTCGTAGTCGATGAAGAGGGTGCCCCAGGCGAGGAACTGCAAGCTGGGAACCCCCAGCCCAGACTGAAAGGTCACGTCGGCGAAAAACCCGTTGCCGAGGTTGCGGTACAGGCTGTTGGTTTCCCACTGGTAATTGGTGACGAAGAAGTCAAACCGGCCATCGCCGTCGTAGTCGCCCACGTCAACCCCCATGCCGGCCAGCGGCTTGCCCGCGTCGTTGTAAGCGACCCCAGCCAAAGCGCCGATTTCGGCAAAGCGGCCGCCGTCGTTGCGGTAGAGTAAATTGGGAGTGCGATCGCCGGCCGCGTACAGGTCGAGGTCGCCGTCTGAGTCGTAGTCGATGAAAAAAGCCCCTAACTCCTTGGCGGCGTCCGGCAGCAGTCCGGCTTCCTCAGTGACATCGGCAAAGGTGGCGTCGCCTTCGTTGCGATAAAAGACATCGCGCTGCGGCTCGAAGGCCTCCGGCCCGCAGTACACCGCAATCCCGCCGGAGCGGATGCAGGGCTCGTGTATCTCGGGGCGAAATTTGGCGTAATTGGCGACGAAGAAATCTAAATCGCCGTCTAAATCGTAGTCGGCAAAGGCCGCGCCGGTACTCATCGCTGGATTGACTAGGACAGGACCGGCCACGCCGGCCGCGTCGGTGACATCGACGAACTGGCTAGTGCCCTCGTTGCGGTAGAGGATATTGGGGCCGTACGCAGTGATGTACAAGTCCAAGTCGCCGTCTGAATCGTAGTCGGCTGCGGCACAGCCCAATCCGTAGCCCGAATTGGCCACGCTGGCTTGGTCGGTCGCATCGGTGAACTGGCCGGCGCTCGCGTTGCGGTAGAGCGCGCCCGGCCCGACGCTGTTGACGAAGTACAGGTCTAGCCACCCGTCGCCATCGTAGTCGAAAAAGGCCGTGCCCGAGCCCATGGTCTCCATTGGATACTTTTGTCCCTTGGCTCCATTCTGATGGCGAAAGGCGATTCCAGCCTCGGCTGTTACTTCCACAAATTGCACCTCGGCGCGGCCCAGCGCGGCCCACAGGCACGCTAAAGCAGTTCCTAAGAGGGCGCGCTGCGTCACGCGCGCTCGGAGTCAGCGGCGGCTTCGCTGGCCCCGCGGCCGGCGGCCATGTTGCGGATCATCTTGACCACGTCGCCAAATGCCTTGTAGGCGACGGCGATGACAATGCCGTAAAAGAGGACGCTAGCGGCGATAAAGACGAATTGCCAGAGGGCTTTCCAAGTTTCGACGTCCATTGCATTACTCCATGTTGCTAAAGTCTAGGGGACGCGGCGGGTGCGAGCGCTGAGTGAGCGAGGCCACGACCAGCATGGCAAGGCCGCCCAAGGCTAGGCTGGTAATCCCGACGAGGTTGGAGTTTTCGACCAACGGCAGCATAAACTCGGGCACCAAGTGCTGATTTTCGGTCATAATCAGGAAGTTGAGCGGCACCAGCGCGCCCAGTATCAGGGCGCAGTACGCACCCGGGGTATTGGCCTTTTTCCAATACAGCCCTAAAGCCACGGTGCCGACGCAGCCGGCGAAGTAGATGGTGCCGGTGACGTACATAAAGCGGAAGGCCGTCTCGGGAAGCTGGTAGAGCGCGCCGAAAATGGCCAAGAAGGCGGCGAGGATGACGACGATGGCCCGGGTCCAGTAGATCTCGCGCTCGCTCGACAGCCCGCCCCAAGTGCCGTCGGCTTCGCGCTCGCCGCCCGACTTGGCGAGCATGGCCTTGATCGGCGAGACTACGTCGCGGACGATGACGCCGCTCCAGGCCAGGAGGTAGCTATCGTGGGTGGACATGAAGGCCGCGAACATCCCGGCCATGAGCAGGCCAGCGATGCCGATGGGCAGGATTTTGCCGAGCATTTCGGGCATGGCGTAGTGGGGGTCGAGCTCGGGGTTGCCAAAATAGGCCAGCGCCGCGATACCCCAAAACATCGGCACCATCGCCCGCCCCATGACCGTGCCCGCGGAGATCCAGAACACGCGGCGGGCCACCTTGGGGCTTTCGGCACTCAGCGGCCGCATCATTTCGGGCTGCCAGACCACGCCGACCAAGCCGACGCAGAATAAAAATAAAATCATTGAGATGCCGTAGCCGGGATTGGCTATGGGGTCAAAGCCGACATCGCCTTTGTGGACTTGCACGGCTTGGACGAGGTTGTCCCAGCCGAGTTGCGGGTGATTGAGAATGATGTACGTGCCAAAGAAAAACCCCAGCGACAGCAGCACGAACTGGGCGAAGTCCGTTAGCACCACGGAGACCATGCCGCCCATCAGCGTGTAGAAGACGACGATGAGCAACATGCCGATCATGACGTAGTTGACGTATTCTTTGTCGAGGCCGGTGAAACCGACGACGAATTTGCTGCCGAGAATGGGAAACAGCCCCATGTTGAGGGTGCCAGCGAGAGTGAGGATGATGCCGCCGAGCAGGCGCACGCCGCGCGTGTACTTGAGTTCGTAGAACTCGGGCACGGTCATTACCTGCAAATGGCGTAGGCGGCTGACAATGAAGCCTGTGCGGCCGATGATCAGGGTGGTGATCAGCGCCATGAGGCCAAAGACGAAGGGCACGAAGCCGTATTTAAAGCCCTCCTCGGCCATGTACATGACCGTTACTAGCCCGAGGCCGGTCGAGACCATTGTGGCGACGGCCATATGGGTTTTGAGGCCGCGGCCGGCGACGAGGAAGTCGGAGATGCCTTTGATGGCACCTCGCGCCAACGTCCCGGCGACGATGGTGCCGCCGACATAGACGAGGACGATGGCGTAATCAATCCAACTTAGGTGCATGTGTACTCCTGTGTTCCCAGTGGTGGAAAAGCGCGAACAGCTTGCCAATTTAACATTTTAGCAAGGACATGTCACCTCGCGGGCGATTGACCCCCCAAGGGGCGGTTTATATACTTGCGCCGCGCTGTACTGCGTAAACATCAACTACTACGAGGGAATATGTTGCTACGACTTATGCGTCTGTCGCTGCTGTTGACCGCGGCCCTGTGGTGGGGCGGTTGCGGGGGCGATGACTCGACGGTGGGGCCGGACGGCGAAGGCGAAGGTACTCTCACAGAAGCTAGCCTAGCACAAGTCCGCGAGGTCTTCGCGGTTAGTTGCACCTTTTCGGGTTGCCACAGCGGCGGAGAGCCTGCGGGCGATTTGTCGCTGGAGGGCGACTTTGCCGCTCGCATCGTCGGCGTCGATAGTGGCCAGCGGCCCGATTTCAAGCTGGTTGATCCGGGAAATCCCAATAAGTCCTATCTGCTGATAAAGGTGCGCGGCGACGACGAAATCATCAGCCAGCAAATGCCGCCGGGCAATCCGTTGTCCGCCGAGCAGGTGGAAATAATTCGCGCGTGGATCGCCAGCGGGGCAAAAGAGTAATGCCGGTCTTTTCTCCAGCGTCTTTGACCGAAACCACCGCGTCCATTTTTGCCGCGGCTGGGATGCGTGTTGACGAGGCGCGCGTGGTTGCTGAATTGCTCGTCGAGGCCAATCTCGTCGGCCACGACTCGCACGGCGTCATCCGCATCCCCCAGTACTTGGGCCAAGTCGAAGCCGGTGACATCGTGCCAGACGCGGCTGTCGAAGTGGTTCACGAGGCCCCAACGCTCGCCGTGCTCGACGCGCATTGGGGCTTTGGGCAGGTGGCGATGAGTCGCGGCGTGGATATGGCTCTGGAGAAGGCGCGGGCCACGGGCATGGCCGCTATCTCCGTCCGCCAAGCCAATCACGTCGGCCGCCTCGGCAGCTACGTGGAGCGCATTGCCGAGGAGACTGCTGTTGCCCTGATGTTTGTCAACGGTGCGCCGGTCTGCCGCATGGCTCCGTGGGGTGGGCGCGAGGCGCGGCATGGTACCAATCCAATCGCCATGGCATTCCCGTCGCGCAGCGGCCCGCCGGTCGTCCTCGACATGACCACGTCGGCTGTGGCCGAGGGCAAGGTTCGGGTGCAGCGCAATCGCGGTGCCGAGGTACCCGACGGCTGGCTGCTCGACGCCGAGGGCCAGCCGACCAACGATCCCAACACCTTATACGCGGATCCGCCCGGCACCATCCTGCCCTTGGGCGGTAGTCTCGGTCACAAGGGCTACGGTCTGAATGTGGCGGTTGAGTTGTTGGCCGGTGCGTTGGCCGGAGCTGGGTGCCTCGCCCAGGATCGGCGCTTCCGCAACGGGGCGCTGCTGTTGGTGCTCGACGTAGAAAAGCTGGTGGGATTAGACGCCTATTTTGCCGAGGCCGACACGTACATCGATTTTGTCAAATCTGCGGCTACGGCACCGGGAGTTAAGGCGATCTTGATGCCTGGGGACAGCGAGCGGGCGATAGCGGAGAAGCGGAAGGTGGAGGGGATCTTCATAGAGGACGAGACGTGGGCGCAGATTGTGGCGAGTGCGGCGAAGGTGGGGGTTGAGGTAAGTGGTTAAATGAATAAAAATGCCCCCTTTTTTGTACAGTGTATGTACGAAAAAGGGGGCATTTTATAACCTGATGTTACGCACGGGCAACTTTATGGAAGAACCAAAGCCTAAAATACAATACTCGACACCGCTTTAGAAATCAGCGCCAGCGCGATGGAAGACATGCCGACCAAGCCCATTCCGCACGAATAGCCGGCCAACAGAATCGGCGCGTACGCCCGCCAGCGCGCCTCGCCAAAGCGCTTCTGCAAGTGATAGCGGCCCAGCAAGGCGCCGATGAAGTTGGGCAGCAGAAAGTGCGGCCACGCGCCCACGCCGCCGATGAAGCCGTAGAACAGGGCAACCGGCCAGCGCAAGAGTGACAGCACGCCCAAAATCCCCGCGCTGCCCAGCGCGCCCGTGAGCACGTATTCCCAGCGAATGATGGATCTGATCAGTTCGTTGCCGCCCTCGGCGAGCGTTGACTTGGCCCAGAACGCCTGCATGGTGGCGTGGAAGGGCCAAAATTTTTGCACGTAGGGATAGGCCGACGAAGGAATCGGCCCGAGCTTCCAGATGAAAGACCAGAATATAAACGAGCAGACGAACATGATCAGCAAAGTAACGCCAGCCAGCTTGACGATGCTGCCGAAGTGGGTGCGGGTCAGTTCAAGTTGCTTGAAGGCCGCGGCTTCGTAGCCCCACTGGAAGAGCGGGATCGGCGCAAACCACACGGCCGCGCCCTGATAGCCCGACAGGTAAAAGGAGCCTTCGCGCAGATAGGGGAAGGACGCCCCTTGCGGCGAGCCGGTCAGGCCGATCATGCGCGCGCCGATGTACGAGTAGATCGGCGTCCACACAAAGCCGAAAAACGCGCTGATCCACCAAGGGAATTCCGGTACCAAATACCACACCAAGACCACGAAGCCGAGTGTGCTCACCGCCCAGATGCCCAAGGCGAGGGGGATGGGGATGTCGCCGCGGCCTTTGGGCAGCCCTTGGTCGTCGCCCTCGCGCTTAACCCCGCGCAAAGTCCACAAGGTCTTGCCCACCATGGCAAACCCCATCACGGCCACGAGGACTGCGCCGCCAATGGAGAAGCTGAGCCAGAAGTCGAAGGAATTGGCGATCTGCGTTGGGATTGCCGACATGCCCGGCTCATAGGTGTGCAGCACGTCGTACGCGTAGAGCACCGGGTTGATGAGGATGTTGACGAGGAAAGCCGCGGCAAAGGAGCCGACCACGATCCAAAAGGGCAGGACAAAGCCGACCATGACGTGCCCGAGGTCCGTGCCAATGCCCATGATACTGGCCGGCAGCATTTCCTTGAGGGAGACGGTCAGGTCGATAAACGGAATCGGCAGGATCGTCACGGTTTCGGTGAAGAAAATGCCCGAGATCGTGGGGATGACTACGTAGAACAGCCCCCAGATAATGCCGATAAAGGCTCCGATGCTGAAGACCTCCCAGCGCCAGCCTTGGCTCGGTCCCGAGCTCTCGGCGAGAGCAGTCGCGCCGCCGGCCTGCACCGCAGCCAGTGGGTACGGCAGGCGCTCGATGTCGTTGGTGATGCGGAAGAGCACGTAGCCCAAGGACAGGCTGTTGACCTTCTGCATTACAATGACGGTCAGCAGCAGGACGATGGGCTTGAACCAGTCGGGGTGCAAAAAGGAACGCCCCTCTAGGGCTTGTGAACCGCGCGGGGGCACCACCCAATCGGGAATGTGCTGGTGCAAGCCGTCGGCTTGGGGCGATTGGATCAAGTATTGGTCCCAGATCAGCCCGCCAAAAGGCCCGCCGAACAGCTCGGCCCCCGTGCCCAACTTGCCGCCCATCATGACTAGGCCGCCGGCCACCCAGTAGAGAATGATCACCTCTTGGGTGCGCAGGCGCGCAAAGGAGCGCTTGGCGATTTCGATGAAGAGGATGAGCGTTACCCACTCGGCCCCGCCGGCCATGCTCTGGCCGGTCACCAACCCCAAGTAGATGGCCCCGGGCAGCATGATGAAGCCGACGAAGAGCGCGGCCCACAAGGTCTTGAGGTTGAAGCCCGGTTCAAATTGGAGATCCGAGGGAATCAGCTCGGGCGTTTTTTTATCGTCTTGAGCCATGCGCTAATTTCCGTATAGCGGGTGCCCCTGCCCGGGGAACCAGATCATATCGATGCAAAAGGACAGGCCAATCGCGGTGAAGTACCCGAGGATGAGGCCGATGAAAAAGGGCTGGGCGCGGTGGTAGAGGCCGATGCCGCCCGAGCGCATGATGGCCCATTTGGCCAGCCAGGAGACGAAGATCGAAAAGACGATAATGGTCATTGGGTAGGAACAGATGCCGACCGGCATACCAATCGGGTGCAGGGGCCACCACGAGAAGCGGTAGCGCATAAAGGTCAACAGCCCCATCGCCCCCGCGCCGCTGACGAGGTGGCCCAGCCGCGTCCAATCCGGGGCCTTGAGGTCGATTTTGCGCAGGCTTTCTACGTAGGGCACTTGCGACCCCGTGCCGAAGATCCACCCCCCGTAGTTGTACGCGCCAAAGGAATAGCCCATGTAGAGCGCGAAGGCCATGGAGACGACGAGGGCGACTAGCGCCGAGAGGAGGATATAGAAGCTGAGCCAGCGGCGGTTGCCGCGAATGTAGCCGGATACTTTGGCGCTGTTGGCCGCGGCGACCATGAAGAAGCCCTTGAGCTCGTGGTGCCAGCCGTAGGATAGCCCCATGGCGATGTTGCTCTGCGCGGTGGCGTGCGGCCCGAGCGCGTAGCCGACGAAGGTCTGGCCGACTAGCGGGGCGCGGCTGAAGAGCAAGCCGCCCTCCATGATGATGCGCGTAATGCCGACGTAGAGGACCAAGGTGGCCAAGATGAAGAGCGCGACCGTGGGCGGGTTCATGCCGGCCCGCCACATCCAGAAGGCGATGTAGAGCAGGGCCAGCCCGCCGCCAAAGACGATCATCCGGTAGGACATCAGCTCGTCGGTATCGTCGATGTCCGCATCGCCGCGCACGGCTTTGCGCCAGATCGCGCCGAGGTGCCCACGCGCCATCCACAGCATTCCGCCGACGAGGGCGATCAGGGCACCGAAAGACTGCCAGCCGATGCCCGGGTGGCCGAGGGTGTACACGTCGCGGCCGGCAATGGTGTAGCCAAAGCGGTTGAAGAGGCCCTGTTGCAACATGGTCAGCACCGTGAAAAACCACATGCTGAACGACACGTCGAGATTGACGAAGTACGTAAAGCCGACGATGGCCCAGTTGATATTGGTGTTGATGGCGGGAAATTCGCGGCCAATGCGGATGGGGTCGGACAGATCGCGCGGGATGGGTGGGAAGGCCGGGGTAAAGTACGTGACCACGTTCCACATAACCATGCAGAAGGGCAGGGCAAAGCCGAACCAGAACGCCTTTTGGCGCACGAAGCTGGGCCAGTTAGATCCTTGCGGCGGGGCGATGAGCTGTTGGGGCAGTTCCATCAAGGCGAAGGGCAGGCGCTCGTACTCGACCCACTGCTTGCGCAGCGCCGCGACCATGCACTGGCACAAAAAGAAGATGGCCATCACCAAACTGGTCCACCAAAAAATCGGCACGATCCAAGCGCCCCAAGGGATGGACTCGCCCGCGGGTAGGCCGTTGTAGAACCACTTGAGGGCAATCGCATCGTTGGGCACCAGCCATTCCTCGACGTACTGCACTACCTTGCTCTGCCACTGATTTTCGGGCGAGGCAAAGTACTGGGGAGCGGCGACGACCGCGATCATGTACGTGGAGGTGCCCCAGGTGGGAATCGAAGCCCCCACCAAGGACATGATGAAGATCAAGCCGAGTTCGCTGGTGCTCAGGCCGCGCACTTTTAGCAGCGACTTGGCCGTGGCGTTGAGAAAGACTAAGCCGGTAAAGAGAAAGACCACGCTCAAGGGCAGGTAGCTGATCGCCCACTGCGAGGACTTGAGAATGAACATGCTGTACGGGGCCCCGATGTTGATTAGGACCACGAGACCCAAGCCGATGAGGAAAGCGCGTGCGGTCATGGTTGCCCAGGGCTTCAAACCTCCATGGTGGCCACGTCGTATCGCCGAATGTGGCCGTCCCGGGTCACGAGAATCAGCCCTTCGGTTTGAGCTTGGGCAATCAGGAACCGATCAAATGGATCCCGGTGGTGCATCGGGAGGCTGCCGGCCTGCTCAGCGTGATGGAACGTCAGCGGAAGGTGAGTGAAGCCCCTTTCCTCAACCAACACCGACAGATTGTCTGGAGCGACTAAGCGCCCCTTTGCCCGCTTGACCGCGATTTCCCACCCGGTGATGGCGCTGACGAAGACGTCATTGTGCGGATCGGCGATTGTGGCACGGGTATCTTCAGCCAGTTGCTCAACATCGGATAGGCACCACAAGAGGGTGTGGGTATCCAATAGTAGCCGCGACATTGCTAGCGCTTATCTGGAAAAATTTTCGCGTTCTCAACCAGGTCCATGAGTTCTTCATCAGGATCGTCAAAGTCTGGAGACATCCAAATCTTTCCCTCTAGCCCACCAAGCTGACGTTCCTCTAGGCGATCCCGATACGGTTCCAGCCGCAAATACGGCTCGCCGGCCTTGGCGATCACAACTTCTTCCCCCTCCCAAGCCAACTTACCTAGGCGCGAAAGTTGCGATTTGGCCTCGTGCATGTTCACCTTCAGCATTATAGTTCCTCCGATAGCTAAGTTAAGCTAAGTCTATTTTTGTGGCGAGGCCGTGTCAAGGGCGGACGGCAAGCGGCCTAGTGAGCGGACTTTGGCACTACACCGCCAGCGGCTCAGCCCCGGCAAACGCCTTTTCCACCTCGTCCTGATACCCTTGGCGAATCCCCGGCGCTAGGGTGCGCCAGACGAGGAATCGCTTGCGCAATACGTTGAGAAACTTGCGATTCATGCGCTGCCAAGAGGCCACGTCACCGCTGAGGCGTTCGATGTGGGTCTCGATTTTGTAGATGTGGTGCTCGCCGGTTGGAGTCGCCTGTAGGCGCACCTGCTGGCTGATCCCGAGGTCGTAGGGTGCCAGCCAAGTGCGCATGGCAATGGCGTAGGACGGCTCTGGCCCGTCGGTGGTGACGGATAGCTCGACGTCGCGGGCGATGAAGTCGCCGATCGAGCCTTCGCCATAGGCGGCGAAGACCGACTTGAGATACACGTACATGCTCGGCACCTCGGCCCCGCCGACCGTAAAGGGAAAGTCAAAGCGCCAGTGGTCGCCGACGGGCGGGGGGAATTGCCATTGCCGCGTCACGTCTGGGACGGCCATGTTGGCCGCCATGCGCGCTGGATACAAGGTCGATAAATAGACCGTGCCGATGACTACTACCGTAGCCCACACCGCGGAGAGCGACGAGTAGTTGAGCGTCAGGCCAGCGAGCAGCCCGTATTGCAGCATGAACAGATGGGCGATTTGGCCTAGGGCGTAGCCGACTACCGCGCCAAAAGTGGCAAAGACCGTGGATTCGGCCAAAAACAGCAGGCCGATGTGGCTGGGGGCCAAGCCGACGACGCTGTAGATGCCGATTTCGCGCACGCGCTCGTACACGGCCCCCATCATGGTATTGAGCACGATCAAGGCGGCGATGATTACCGGCACCAAAAGCTGGCCGGCCCCGCTTATTTCGGTGGAGCCAATCGAACTGTAGGCCACGACGCGGTCGCCTTGGCCGACGAACAGGGTCAGCGCCACCCGCGACATAAAGGACTCCACGCGCTGGACGAATTCTGGGTCGCCCGCGTCCGCGGCGATGGCGATGGAGCGCAGGCGGCCATCCATGGCGCGGACGCGCTCATAGGGCAAGAAGAGGGTGTTGATTACTTCGAGGTGGTTGAAGGTTTCGACCGCGGTGGCGGCCAAGGCGCGCGGATCTTCGGTACTCTCGCGGGTGATGAGGCCGGCGTCTTTGACCGTATCCACGGGCGTTAGGCGCTCGCCATCGAGATCGACTACTTCTTTCAGGGCCGCGCTGTCGAACAGGCCGATGACTTGGTACTCTTCGCCGTAGAGCTCGATGGAAGCCGTGCCCACGTCCTCAGGGCCAATGCCGACGAGCGCGGCTAGGCTGTCGGGCAAGATAACGGCCTTGTTGTCGCCCGCCGCAAAGAAGCGGCCCGCCGAGATGTGCGCGTCGAGGCCCGTGACCTCGGTTTCGGCTGGCTGTAAGCCCACCAAGCCGTGCGCGAAACTGGCCGCGCCGGTCGCGGTGGCGGCAAAGTCGATATAGGCCCGTTCGGATTCGACCGGCGACAAGTACCAGGCGCGCGGCACCACCAAGGCGCGGTCGCCAAATGCGCTCTGCACGTAGTCCAAGATGGAATCCTGCATGCCGCGCCAGGCGCGGTCGCGGATGAGGCCGCCTTCGTACAGGGGCGGTGTGTCGCGCGGCAGGCGATAGAAGTCGAGGCTGGACTTGACCGAGGTAAAGGAATTGACGGTAAAGGTCAAAAAAGTCAGGGTCGCAGCCGTCAGCGCGGTGCGCAGGCGGCGCTTGCTCAAGTTGGAGATGCCCAACAGTACGGCCGCAAAACCTGCGGCGATCCGACCTACGTCGGTCTCGTGTACGCCCGAGGCTGCGCCCTTGCGCCGTTGCAGAAGCGCCTTGAAGCGAGTGACGACGATGAAGATGACGAGGATACCCAAGGCGAGGATGACAAACGCGAGGAAGATGATGTACGGCGAGCTGCTCAGCTTGAAGGCCGGATGGACGAAGCGCAGGATCAGAAATACGAGGACGAAGATGCCGACAAAGCCGGCGATTTGCCGCCGCACGTCCGGGAAGCCGAAGAAGAATCGCTCGCAGAAGAAGGCAAAGGGCAACAGGAGCGCGAAGTAGAAAATCACCGCGCGGACTGCGTCGTTGGCAGTGGCCTTGACTTCCGGGTAGATGCGGGCCTCTAGCCCGAGGGCGCGGCGCACGGCGCGCTGGTAGCCGGTGTAATCGAAGGCCGCGAGTTTGTCGCGGGCCTCGAGCAGGGCCTCCCGCGCTTGATCGTGCATGGCTTGTAGCTGTTCGAGGACGATGCCGTGGCGCACCATTTGTTTGATCCGCGCTTCGTCGATGATCCAGATGTCGCGGGCCGCCTGCAACGCTGGGTAGGGAATGAGGCCTTGTTCGACTGGGAAGCCATCGCCCTGTGCCTGCTCAATGGTCGCCAGATCGACGCGGGCTGGATCGAGGTCGGCAAACAGGGTGGAGTCCGCGTTGGTGAGCATGTAGCGCACGCCGGCGAGTGCGCTCTCGCCGCCAAAGGCTCCCTCGCCGGCGAGGATCTTGACGCGGGTACCTGGCTCGGCGAAGACCACGCCGGCTTGCACCACCCGGTCCTGCACTGCGCTCTGGTTTTCGATGTAGTTGAGGGAAAAAGAGCGCGGCGGCGCGTCGTTGGTGCCGAGGACGTTGACGCGGTCCATAGCCGATAGATAGCGCGGATCGACCACCTCCAAAAAGCTCAGGGCGCGGCAGCGAAAGAGGACCTGCAACATGCGGTTTTCCCACCAGCCATACGGCTGGGTGCCCGGATAGGTTTTGTCGCCCTCTTCGCCGAGGTCGGGCGCGGAGACGATGCGCCCGTATTCGTCGAGTTCAAAGGCTTGGATCCGGTTGGCAAAGCGGTTGCGCACAATGTCGAACTTGAAGTAGCCGCTCTCGTCTCCGTGCGTGGCCATGAGGGTGCGCACGCCGGCCACAGAGTTGGGGCCGGGCTGGAGATAGGTGACGAGGGCGTTGGGCACTGGGGCCTTGGGCACGGCGAAATTCACATCGCGGTCGAACCAGTAGATGTTGCCCTCTAGGCTGTGCCCCCAATCGCGCAGGGTTAGCTTGGTGTCGTTAAAAAAGTCTGGGTCGGCAGCAGCCTTGAGCATTAGCCCGGCTATGGTGCGAGTCTGTTCGGCGAGGTTGTCGAGCGCGACGAATTCGAGCCGGTCGAGGGGCGTATCGACGCGCTGGCGCAGTTGGTTGGGCGTGACGAAAGAGAGCGCCTCCTTGCCGACAAAAGCCGCGGCCTCGCTGTCGAGGGCCAGCCGCACGGGCATGAAGTTTTTCCACACTCGCTTCTGCGGGGCAATGGCGTCTTGGTAGCGAGTTGAGTCGGCGAAAATTTCGCGGTTATAGCGGGCAAAGCGCGAGGCGTAGTGCGCCATCAGGTTCTTCTGATAGTCGTCGTTGCGCCAAGCTGAGTTGTAGAACGTGCCCATGGTAAAGCTGCCGACTCGGGGGCTATGGCTGGCCAAGTCGAGGCCAACGAAAAGGCGGAAGTCGATGCGCTCGGCCGGCGGGATCTGGTCGAGGAAATGCTCGCTTTTGCGCGCGTGGCGGTAGAGAAAATCGTTGACCCCGGCCAAGCCCTGAAAGTGCCCGGGGGTGGCCAAAAAGAGCACGGTGTAGCGGGTGCCTTCGGCGACGAGCAAGCGCGCGATTTCGAGCAGCGCGGCCATACCGGTCGCGCTTTCGGCCCCCGGGGCCAGCGCGGGGACGACCGAGATCGCGTCGTAGTGCGCTTGCAGGACGATGATTTGCTCGTCCCACTGCTGGATTTCGCGGCGCTGGCCAAGCGGCATGTCCTCGGCCAAGCCGGGGAGGACGGCGAATATATTGCGCGCCTGGACCTGCATCCAGTCCATGCGCGCTTCGAGATGCACCTGTGCGTCGCCGCTGCGCGCTTGCTGCCGCAGGATTTCCGCGTCCGTCGCTTCCACCCAAAAGCGCGGGATGTCTACGGGCACTTGGAGGAATTTTTCCGCGGCCTCGCTGCGCGTGACGCGGCCATCGTCGTACAGCAGGATAGCCTGTGCGCCCAAGGCCCGCGCTTCGACGTAGGCGTTGCCCGAGCCAAATCCCATCAGTGCGACACTGCCCGCTAGCCGTTTCCCATCCATCTCGGCTAAGCTACCGCGCCCCAGGTCTATGAGGTGCCCGGAGACGCCGCCCGGTGGCAGGGACGGCGAGCGCACGTGGTTGGGCCACAACCCGTAGATGGGGATGGCCTCGTCCGAACCGACCAAGCGCAGCCGACCGCCGCGATCTAGGGGAACGGAAAGGGGGAAGAATTCGCTGGTGACTTGGAGGCCAAGGCGGTGGAATTCCCCTTCTATATAGCGGGCTGCGTTCGCGGCTCCTGCATAGCCGGTGACGCGGGATGAGTCTGCGGTGAGGATGTGGAGGTGGCGCTCTAGATCGGCGGCGTCTATTTGCGCGACGGCTTCGCGCAGTGAGGGCGCTTCGTCGGTTGCTGGGGCTTCGCGCAGTGGCTCCCAGCCGATGGCTCGCTCAATCCAGCGCGAAATGGTAGCTGGATCAAAGGCCGCGACCGATAGCAGGAAGAAGGCCGCGGTGGTGGATAGGAGGAATTTGGTCAGCATTGATGAAAGTGTGCAGACACCAGACAGAAAAAGAGGCAGGCCGAGGAGCCTGCCCCTAGGCTATACAGCTTGATCGGCCCGGTTAATTGGCCGCCAACTTGTCGATGTTTTTGACCTTCTTAATGTCGCGCTTGAAGCGGAAGCTGAGATCAATGGTCTCTATGGGTTCGTTGCGGAAGTTGTAGCGCAACCCGAACTCGGGAATGTGGAAGGCGATTTCGGCGACATCATCGTGGATCTTGGAGAAGACCACATAGCCTTCGACCTCTTGCCCCGAAAAGCAAAAATCGTCGTCTGGATATCTGGCTCTATTGTAGATATCGCGGCGCTCGTCGAAGCGCAAATAACCCAAGCCGTTGAAAGCTAGCGGGAAACGCCGGAAATACTCCTCTACGTCATAACTCCCCCAAGGATAATAGCGCCGCCCATTGGCCGACTCCACGGTCACTGTCAGTGGATCGAACTTAACTTTGGGGTATTCGTAGTTTTTGACCGTGATCTTGAAAATGGACAAGCGCTGCGGTGCCTTACCCGTGCGCGGATCAATCCAATTGCCATAGGTGAACGGGTTGGATGGTAGCTCGTCGGCCGGACCGCTGGCGTTGGTAGATTGGGCCGGGTACTGGCGATTGATCTCCTCGTCTTCCATGGGCCGCACGGACACTTCGAGGCGGTTCTGGACGAAGGTGACCGTACCGTCATCGAGGATTTTCATGCTCGATCCTTGAATATCGGTCTGCTGCTGGGCCACCTCTAAGGGCTGGAACCGCCCGGGAATTAGGTAATGGCCGCAGCCCAATAAGAGGGCCACAGCGACGAGGATGGAAATTTTTTTGCAAGCGTACATGGAAACACTCCTCTCTGACAAACTCATAGCTCAACTGGGTTGGCAGCTTGTCTGCGTCGGGAGACAAACTCCCCCAACCGCCCTTCCTCCACGGCGACGAGTTCAGCGTATTTTTCGCGCAGTTGCGCGATGTAGCGGTCGAACAAGGGCACGGCTTGGGCGTCGCGCAGATCGCGCGCAACTTGCGCTTGTAGTTCCCGCCCGAGCGCGCCTGAGCGGGCGTAGCGTTGTGCATTGGCCTCGTAAAAGGCGCGCACCTGCGCGGGGTCAAGCTGGATGTGCGCGTAAATTTCTCGCTCCCACAAGGCTTGGATCAGCTTCTGTTGGCGCATCTGGGCGCGGCGCGGTTCGAACTCGGCATCCAGACCGTGTTTGTGCGCCTCCTGCGGTAGAATCTGGTCGGCGACAAAGGCTCGCGTCACCTTGAATCCGAGGGCGCTGACATCGGTCGGCTGCGACCCAGCGTCTGCCCCGAGTCGGGCGAGAGCCTGCTGGTAGTCACCGACGTTCCAATCTCCCGCAGCACTGCGGACCAACCGCACCTCCGGCCGCGCCACGCCTGCGGCGACCTGCCGCAACGCGGCCGTGTCTAATTGCACTGCGTGCTGGCTAGTCAATTGCTCTAGATAGGCTAAGTTCGCCTGTTGCTTCTTGTGCCGAGTTAGGGCCGCTTCCACGAGCGGGCGGCGGTCTGCCAACGAGACCTCGCGCTCGGCAGCAACGGCTACCACTAAAAATTGCCCATCCGTTTCTACCAACTCAACGGTCCCCACTTCCTGCAGGAACAGGGCAGCCGTGCGCGCGTCGCCCGCGTTGAGCGCGTTGAGCCACCCGCTTTCGCTCCACTCCCCGTCCAAATCCAATCCTTCTTGCGCCTTTCTCAGAGCCGCCAAGGCTGCGGCCCGCTCGCGCACGGGCAAACGCCGCAAGCGAATTTCGCGGCCGGCGCCCGATTCGGCGAAGAATTCCGCTAGTTCCGTTTCCGTATAAGTCAACTGCTCACCCATCTCGCGTGCGAGCAGCGCCTCGACCCGTTCTTTGCGCTCCCAAGCTGCCATTGCATCGGCGACCGCTTCGTCTAACCCTTGGGCATGTGCTTCGAGCAGCAGCAGCTCTTTGTCGATGAGGGCCTGAAGTTGGCGACGCCAATCCGCAAGCGGCTGGGCTTTGCTGCTGGCGGGTAGCTTTTCTAGCGCGGCGGCAAAATCCCGCTCGCTAATCTCGGCCTCGCCCACTCGGGCCAAGATCGCCGACGCGCTTTCTGGCGGTGCGTCGGCGCAGGCCCATAAGCCCAAGGCCAGCAGAGCCGTCTGCGGCTTTAGAAGCTCCATCCCCTTCTTTCGGCTGGCCGGCCGCCCAAGCGCTCTTCTTCTAGCCCGGCATAGAGTTCGATGAAGGCAATGGTATTGCTCACGTCTTGGTCAGTGAGATTGGCAAAGTTGATGTCGTTGACCTGAAAGCCAACGTTGGAGGTGACGCTGTATCCTTGGTACTGGACCCGATTGGTGTACTGCACGGTGAACACTCTGCCGATGAAATCGTCGATGTATTCGGGTGGCAATGGGTCGGGAATCGCCACGGCATTGCGGAAAATTATGGCCTCCACTCCGACCTCGACGCGGCTTCTCGTCAGCACGGGGAACACCGCGGATAGGGAGAAAATTTCGCTCAACTCGTTGATATCGAGCTGGACGGTGCGCGGTTGGGTGCGCTTGCGCCACATGTTTTTCCAGCGCGGGATCAAGGTGATGTTGCGTCCAATGGAAAACGGATAGTCCGCTTTGTTGATCACGCCGTAGAACGCGCTATCGCGGAGGCGCTCGGCTGCGTCATCGCGCTGCTTGAAGTGATCGAGGCGGAACTTGTTGACAAAGGTCAGGTTGCCTCGAGTGTACTTGTAGCCGACGAAGCTCTGATTGACGAGGGTGTTTCCGGTGATTAAGGGGTCGTCAAAAGGTTGCAAGCCGCCAATGGAGCCGGGGCGCTGCACCCATTGCAGCAGGTTGTCGGCGATGTTGTCCTCAACGGATTTGATCATGTGGAAGGCTTCAAACTTGCCCGTCCTAGAGATGTCGCGCACCGCGCTGAGCAAGGCGTACATGGCTGTTGACCGCTCTTCGCCGGCGATCAGCCACTCGCGATTGCGGCCTACGGTGAGATTAACTCCTGGGTAAATCTCGGCCCCCCCGTACACGTTCCAGCCGCGATGCCCTTTGCGGTAGGGATAGTCGGCTTCGTCGTCGTTTTCAAAGCGATCCACTACGGTATTGTGGTTCATATCGACGCCGAAGAGGAAGTCAGGCGGGTCGATGTAGTGGCGCAAGAATGGCTCTTCGTAGTCCGGGGTGAGATTGGAGTTTTCGTTGAAATCCGAGAGTAGGTCGTTGTTTTCGTCGAGGCCGGGGAAGACGGCGTTGTCGCCGCCCGCACCACCCCAGCGCGGCCAATCGACGAGCTGGTCTTGATCGTCGTTGTCGTCGATGTACTCGAACCAGTTCTGGCGCTGGTTTTCGTAATCCACTACATCGTTTTGGTCGGTGATGTACCCGCGCGTGGTGTACCCGTGGTCCATGCTGAATACCTCGCCGTAGCCAAAGTAGCGGCCCACGCGGCGCGTGGCGTTGACAAACCAAGCATCGGCTGTGCGGTCGCTCTTTTTGAGGTTGCTCAGTTTCTGGATGTTGATGTTGGGATAGCGCTGAAACTGGGTGTTGCGTGCGAATTCTCCCCGCACCTCTAGGCCCCATATATCCTCAATGGTCAAATCGACGCTGGCGATTTGGTTGGCCGAGGGTAGCCCGTAGTCAAAGCGGACGACGCGCTGGTTGGTATTGTCGCGCACATTGCCTTCCGAGCGAGTGACCGGCAAAAAGATGGGCTGGCCGTTGATATTCGTCTGCAAGTTGGAGGTTATCTCCACTCGATAGTCGTTGGAGAGCACCATGGCAAAGCTGACCTTTTGCACCACCAGCGGATCGGGCACTCGATAGCGGAGGAGAATCGGTGCCTCTTCGAGGGCTTCGAGGAAGCCCTCGCGCTGGCGGCCGCCCTCAATGGTGGGATTGACCGAGGTTTCTTGGCCATCGACGATCATCTGCGCCGAAAAAAACAGAGCGCCGGAGCCGTCGCCGGGCGAGTCGTCGGAGATGCGGATGACGATTTCGGTGACATTGCCCGAATTTTGGCTGCTGGTGAGCAAGCCGGCGCGCGAGTTTTCCGAGAAATTGCTGCTCGCCGAGCCGAAGTTCGTATTGACATACGTGACTCCCAAGCCCATGAAGTCGCCGACTTGGGAGGTGCCGCGCAGGCCGATAAAGTTGGTGAAGTCCGTATCTTGTACTCGGTTGGACCCCTGTGCTATCCTTACCGGCTCATTGACGCGCGACAGCAGCACGGTGGCCTCGTACTTATCGGACGCAAAGTCCCATTGGACGCCGTTGAAGCGCGAGCGGCTGAAGGTCAGCGGGGTCAGGGTCGTGCGGATGTAATCGCCGACGGTCAGAGCGGAGTAGTACTGGCCCTTGGAATCCGCAGCCACCAATAGGTTTTGGAACCAAGAGCCAAAGCGGCCGTCTTTGAAGACCGAGCTACCAAAGGCCAGCGGCTGCTGCTGGCGCCACTCGTAAATGCGCCAGCCACGGGTGATCCAGTTGCCGAAGATGTCGTACTGGCCAGTGCCTTCTAACTGCGTGTTGACATAGCGCTGATACGGTTCTTTGGCGTAGTTGGTGTACTTGTAGCCTCCCCAGTTATAGATATAGTAGAGATCTTGGGGCACGTACCACTTGCGCATGGTCGGGATCAGTGGGTCAAAGCCCTCGATCCTAACCTGCGAGGTGGCGCCGCGCTCGCGCCCCGGGGTTGCTGCTTGGACGCTGGACGCTGCAGCGGCTAGGACCAGCAGGGCAACCCCCCAGAACATAACTTTGCGCATAACAACCCTCCCTTAGGCGTTCACTTGTGCTTGGCGCGGCTTAACCGCGCGGAAAAAAGATCGGTGGCCGAGATGGCCCGGCCCCGTAGGTTAATACACTACGGCAATGCTCCGCATTTGCGTGGCGATGCCAGCGTCGGTAGCGGCTTTGAGGCGGAGCAAGTACATCCCGGGTGGCACCACGCCGTCGGCATCGCGGCCATCCCAATTAACTTGGTTGGGGCCGGAGCGATCGCGGGCTTGGTAAAGGCGATGCACCGGCCGGCCGCTCAAGTCGTACACGACGACCTCGACTTCGACCTCGTGGGTCGCCTTGAGCAGAATGTAGTCGAGGGTGATCTGGTCATTGATGCCATCGCCATTGGGGGTGATTACCGCGGACGAGAACACAACGCCGGTAAAAAGCTCGTCGTCGATACGGGCACTGACGACAAGCGTGTTGTCGGCGGCTTCCTCTGCCGCATCGCCGAAAGCGACTCGCTGCGGAAACGCGTCGGATTGGCTGTCGGCGACCTCGCCGCGAAATTCCGTGCCGGAGACGGTGACCAAACTGGCAAAGCGCACGGCGACTTCTTGACCGCTACGGGTGATGCGTTGGTCGGGAAAGTTCACCTGTAAGCGGCCCAAATCGGATGCCGTGGTGAAGTTGTCAACCTCCACCCCATCAACGCGCACGCCCGTGGCGCGGGCCGCAAACGGAGTGTGGATGATCACGGTGTCAAAGCCTCGATTACCGCTCGAGACGACCGAGCGCAGGTGATAGGTAAATTCGTTCTCCCGCCCGAGGATCGCCGTGGCCGGACTGATTTCGGCAATGACCGAATCGGCGAGGGACGGCACTGTGTAGTTGAAGACCACTGAGTCGATGACGGCTTTGTCGAGCAAGCTGCCCGACAGGAGCTTGAATTGGAACTGGAGGTAGCGCCGGTTGTCCGGCGAATTGATCGAGGCTTCAAGCAGCTCAGCGTAGGGCGGGGACCACGCACTCCAGTCGCGGTCGTTTTCGAGGACGACGCCGGCGTACGATGGATCGAGCGTGCGGTCGAAATCCGCTAGGGCCACTTCCTCCAATTCCCCGGGAATGCCCGTCTGGCGGAAGTAAAGCGAGTCCGTGACGACGAAGCCGGTTTTGGTGCTGAACTGGGCTTGCGCGGCACCGTCGATGCGGCCATACACATCGACTGGCCCGAAGTTGGCTGCTTCACCTAGGTCAATCACTTGAGATATGTACTGGGCAAAGGGCGTGACGCCGACGCCAAACACTTCGAGGTCGCCCATCTGGAAGCCGCGTTCGCCCGTGCTGCGCAGCCTAAAAAAACGCACCTTGGTCGGCGGAAAGCTCAGATCCAACTCGGGCAGGCCGTGCGAGCGGTCTTGTGCTATGAGCGCGTACACGGGATTGCCGCCGATGAAGTTGAGTGAATCGCCATCGTTGGCGTAGAACTCGTAGCCGCGCAGCGAACGCTCGTCGTCGTTGAGGACGCCGCGGCGAAAATAGAGGCGGTGGAGGACGAAAATGGCACCCATATCGACTTCAAGTTCAGCACCGTTGGGGTTGGTGTACACGCGCCAACCCGTGGTGTGGGAGCCGTCGATAAGTTCGTTGATTATCTGATTGGAACGCGCCGCAGCCGTGCGCACCGAGGTGGTCGCGCTGCCGCCGAGTTCCTTGATACGCGGCAGGATGTTTTCTTCAGGGTCGGCCTCCAGCGGCGAGAGGCCCCCATCTTCGGTGACTTCGAGTGCATTGAAGATGAGCGAGTTGCTCTCCCACTCCAGTCCATCGCCGCCTATTTTGAGCCGTTCCGCGGCCGTGGCCGGAGTGCTATATCCCATCGCTAGGAAGGCTAATGCGAGTGCAGCACGGGTCATCGCAGTTCCTTTTTGCTGTAAGGTGGGCAAAAGCAGTCCCCCTTAGTAGGCCACCGGTACGATCCGCTGTACCGTCTCGGTCTCGGAGTCGCCGGCAATTTCAATCTGCACTAGATAGGTCCCCGGTCTCACGAGCACACCTGCGTCATCGCGACCGTCCCAAGTGAAGCGATGGCGTCGAGCGAGCCCATCGCCGCTATCGAGGACGCGCATTTCGCGCCCAGCCAAGTCGTAGATGTGGACTCGGATTGGTCGCGGTGTCACCAACTTGAGCGCGTCGAATTCAATGCCTAGCTCGTCGCCGATCCCATCGCCATTGGGCGTCAGCACGCGCGTCGAAAGGGCGACGTTAGCCAGCAGCAGGTCGTTGATGGGTAGTTGCACGGAGACGGATTCGCTCGGCACATCGGCTCTGGCATCGCCTTGGTCAACGAGTTGGCGCACGTCGGTGCCGAGGTTGCTGTTGCCGAGGAAAAGATCAAAACGCGTCTGGTTTTGGTAAATGGTGCTGCTGAACGAAAGCTCGATTAGCTCCGAGCGACGAACCGTGGTCGGTAGATCAACGACAAACCCCTCGGCGATTGGGGTGACTGCGACCTCCACCGGCTCGTCTCCCAACGTTAGACTGGTGAAATCAACGGGCACGGACGCGGTCATGGTCAGGCGATCAAAGCCCTGCGAGCGCCCGCCAAAAATCGGCAGGACAAAGTATGTAAAGTCCTTTTTGACACCCGGTTCGACTTGGCTGGGGAAAACCTCGGCACGGGTTTCGAGGGCAATGGGATTTTCCATATTCAAGTGCAGGGCATTGATCGACGGTGCCGCGTTGGGGTCGTCCGAAATCAGGCGCAGATCGAGTTGGGCATAGCGGCGTGGCGAGGGCGAGCTAAAGAGCGCACCGGAAGTTACGTACGGATCACTCCAGACGCTCCAGTCCGAGCCGACGGAAATCGTGGTTTCGGTCGGCCCACGCAAGCTCTTGGGCGTCTTGTTCCACTTCCTTTCAGTGATCTCTTTGCCCTTCTTGTCGAAGTAGTGAATATTCTCGACGACTTCATTGC
>JAPPEG010000022.1 GCA_028875345.1 Gemmatimonadota bacterium | reverse complement strand
CGTGGTAGTACCCCCAAGCCGCGAGGACTTCCGGGACGACGAGGCCGGCGTCTTCTACTCTCTTGCGCCATTCGCGGCCGTCCATCTTCTCCGGGTTGCCGGGCAGATCGATGCCGGTGTATCCGGCCTCTGCGGCGGCTTGTATTACTACATCGGGTTCTTCGAGGACATTGTATCCGACCCACGGAAGGGTGTCGCATTGCAAGCTGTATTTGAAAGCCATGATGCCCGTCTTTCTGCGTTGGAATGGTGGTTGGCGTTTGCCGCTCGTCGTCAGTTTTTGCGAAGAATGGAGCGACCGCTTATTTAAGATGGTATAAATCTCTTATGTTGCTAAAATCGATTATGGACGAAAAAAGTCTGGAGGAAAAATGGTTCTCAGTGACCGCGTAATCAAGACGCTGCTGGCAGAGGGCAAAATCGTCGTCGAGCCGCTAGGAGAGGGGTGCATTCAGCCGGCCAGCGTTGATGTGCATCTCGACAAACACATTCTCGTGTTCCGCAACTCGCGCCGCCCATTCATCGACGTGCGCGAGGACTTGAGAGACTTAACCGAGATGGAGGAGATTGGCGAGCAGCCATTTATGCTGCATCCGGGCGAGTTCGTGCTGGGCAGTACTCTTGAGACGATAGAGCTACCGGACGACTTGGTAGCGCGGCTTGAGGGCAAGAGTTCGCTGGGTCGCATCGGGCTGCTGATTCACTCGACTGCGGGGTATGTGGATCCCGGCTGGAAGGGCCATCTGACGCTGGAACTGAGCAATGTGGCGAATCTGCCCATCACGCTGTATCAGGGCATGAAGATTGGGCAGCTTTCGTTCCTACAGCTATCGACGCCAGCGGACAGCCCCTACGGTTCGCCGGGGCTGGGTAGCAAGTACCAGGGACAGACCGTGCCCACGGCTAGTCGTGCGTACCGGGATTTTGAGGACGGCAAAGGTTAGCGAGCTACACGTCTTTTGGAAGTTAACAATCTATCCGAGGAAATAAATATGGTACAAATAGCACCGCTAGATCGCTCTCATCTTCCCCAAGTCTTGGCGCTCGTCAACAGTCATCTTAGCACCGTGATACCTGGGTGGAGCTTGACTGCCGATTACTTTTGGGAGCGCCTACAGAGCGAGCCGCAGGAGTACATCACTGATCCCTGGGTTGTCGAAAGAAAGTCTATTGTTGGCATAGTCAGGGATCGCGTTTGCGCGGCGGCGCATCTCCTCCGATACGGCGACGACACGCCCAGTAAGGGAATTGGCGACATTGATTGGATCTTGTTCTGGCCCGAAGAGCGCGAAGCTGGCGAGGCGGTTATGACGGAGTGTCGGCGGCAGATGAACGCTTGGCAGGTGGTGGATGAGCAGATTTCGGGTCCCTTGCCGGTTCCTGCTTGCGTGGGCATACCGGATGGCTGGCCGCACGTAAGCGGTCTGGTGGAGCAATTTGGCTATTCTGCGAATGAGGACATTGACGAATCCGTCTATGGTGGCACGCTGAATGAGATCTCTGCTCCTAGTGAGCCGCCAGTAAGCGATGTAACGATCCATCGCGAGGCAGGGGAATTCGGTACGCGATTTGTCGCGCGGTTAGATGGAAACGACATTGCGCATTGTGAATGTATCTCAGATCTCACGCAAGGCGGCCAGTTACCTGCACTGGCAGGATGGGCGGAGCTTTCGGAGGTCGCAACGAGCGAAACGATGCGGAATCAGGGAGTTGGTTCGTGGGTCGTCCATCACGCCGTTGAATGGCTACGGCTAGCTAAGTGCGACCGGGTCGTGCTGTCTGTTGCGCGAGATGATGAAAAAGCGGGCGCAGGAAGGTTTTACCAGCGGTTTGGCTGGATGCCGCTGGTGCGACAAAAGCACTGGAGAAGACAGAAAGAACGTTGAATTGACCGCTGTACTCTTTTCCGTCATGTCAAGGTGCCGGACTGCAACATCAGTTGAAGTCGATGAATAATCTTCAGCAGGTCGCGTCCTTGCCTTCGCTGCCGTACACGGCGAGGCGTTCCTCTCTTGAGGTCTCGTCCTCGCTGACGCTGGAGGGGATGAAGTGGAGTTGCAGGGATCGCCGGCCTTGATCCGATCGGTTGGCAGGCGATCCGTGGTGCAGCCGACCGTGCCAGAACAGAATGTCCCCGGGCCTGAGCGGCACGGCGACGATGCGCTCCCTGGCCACGTCAGTATCGCAGATCTGCCAGTCTCGTCTGCTGAAGTGGATTACGGGCCCTTCGAGGTGGCTGCCCGGAATCACGTGCATGCAGCCGTTGTCGCGATGCGCCTCTTGCAAGGCGATCCACACGCTGATGATCTCTGTGTCCATGGGCAGATCGAAGTACGCGTGGTCCTGGTGCCAGGGTTTCTCGCGGCCGATGCGGGCCGGTTTCTGCATGGCCTGGTGGCGGTAGAGCTTGGCTGGTTCGCCCATCATGCCCCCGAGCACGTCCAGCAAGCGCGCGTCCCGGGCCAGTGAATCCAGGCGGGCATCGAAGCCGACCCACTGCTGCAGCTTGCGCACCAATGTCTGTCGCTTGCCATCCGAAGCGCCCGCCAGTTGATCCCTGACGCCGCGTTCGAACTGCACACCCCTGAATCCCTGATTCTTGCCGTCGATCAGATCTTCCACCGCTTTGATGGCATCGGCCATCTGCGCGTCCGAAAAGGCTCCCTCCACGGCGAGGAAGCCCTGCGCTTTGAAGCGCTCGATCTCAGCGTCGCCGACATGCTCCAAACCGTTGACTGATTCGGCTTCTCCGGTCGGGACGTAGAGATCAGGGTCGTACGCTTCGCTTCTGTGCTCGTCTTCTACTGCGTTTTCAGTCATGGTCGGCTCTCTTTTTTTGCTAACTCCAACTAAAGAATAGCGATCATCCGGTTTATCTCCAACTTTTGGCTACTCGGTAGATAGCCTTTGGCCTGGGTAGCCAAGCCGGGGGTTGCGCCGAGACGTGTGTGAGTTAGCGGCGCAGAACGCGCCCCGACCGTCGGTAGACTATTACATCTTGAGCAGCAGCTATCTGGTCGCCAAATCCGGCCAGCGGGTCGAGTCAGAGCTAGAGGGTGTGCGGCTAAACAAGAAGATACATCCCCGTCACAATGTTGACGGTGATACAAGGCGCGGTATTTTCCTTGCAAAGCTATGCCCTCTCTCAACCATCCCTTAACCGGAGCCTCGCCATGACCGCGCTCATCGCTTTGGGATCCCGCCGCGAATTATTCGTCGATCACTTTCTCATTGAACACCTCGATGGGGCCGCTCTGCACTTGCATTCGCCCATCCGCCGCGAAGCGGTCTATCAAGTCTCCCAGCCCTGGGACAACGCCTGCACGGGCTGCTACAATCTCACTCAGGACGGGGATCGCATTCTTTTGTATTACCGGGGCTTCTATCCGATTGGTGCGGACTACGCCGACGGTGCCGCCAGCCAGACCACTAACCTAGCCGTCAGCACCGATGGTATCCACTTTACGCAGCCCGAACTGGGCTTGGTCGAATTCAACGGCACGCGCAAAAACAACGTCCTGATCCAGGGCCACGAGAGCCACAATTTCTGCGTCTTCCTCGACGCCAATCCCGCGGCCGACCCGAGCCAGCGCTTCAAGGCCGTGGGCGGCACGGGCCAGTCCAACTTGCACGGCTTTGCCTCGCCCGACGGCCTCCATTGGACTCCGGTCAAAGAAGGCCCCTTGGACGTCACCGGTGCCTTTGACTCGGTCAACGTCGCTCTGTGGGATGACCACATTGGGCGCTATCGGCTCTTTAGTCGTTACTTCGACACCACCGGCGCTCGGGTGCGGGCCATCCAGAGTTGCACTTCTGAAGACTTCATCCACTGGACTCCGCCGCAGCCTCACCAGTACGCCGACGACGTGCCGCTGGAGCATTTCTACACTAACGCCACCACACCTTGCCCCGGTGCTGAGCACATCCTGCTGTCGTTTCCCATGCGCTTTTTGCCCGAGCGCGAACTCGACATCGCCGCGATGGATTACCCTGGGAATGGCCTGTCCGACGCGGTGTTTATGAGCAGCCGCGACGGCGTCCACTGGGACCGTCCCTTTATGGAAGCTTGGGTACGCCCCGGCACGGATCAGCGCAACTGGTCCCACCGCAGTTGCACGCCTGCCCCCGGCTTAGTGCAAACTGCCGACGACGAATGGTCCATGTACCTTTCGGAAAATTACGGCTGGTCAACTAACCGCCTGCGCCGCGTGGTGGTGCGGCCGCATGGCTTTGCCTCGGTGCGGGCCGGGTATAGAGGCGGTGAATTGCTCACCCGTCCCTTGCTGTTGGAAGGGGCCGCCTTGCGCCTCAACTACGCGACCTCGGCGGCAGGGTCGCTGCGGGTGGAACTCCAAGACGAGTCGGGCCAGCCCCTGCCTAAGTATGCCTTGGAGGAAATGGACCCGATCTACGGCGACCAACTCGACGCGCCAGTGGCTTGGAAAGCAGGCGGCGACTTGTCTGGGCTCAAGGGCCGTCCGGTACGCCTGCGGGTGGTGTTGCAGGACGCTGATTTGTTTGCCGTGCGGACCCTTCTGAGCGGCCGGTAATTGGCTAGAACGTGAGACCAGCGCGCAGATACACTCCCATCAAGTCATCGCCGTTTACGGCGGCCACGCTCAAGGTCTGCCGACGCTGGAGAAAAGACAGCCATAATCCACCACCAATCCCGGTATGCCATGTATCGGCATCGTCTGGATCCTCGGCGTAAATTACCCGGCCGGTATCCGCCGCACCAAACAGGCCCAACTCTCCAGGTACCAATAGCTTGATTTTGGCCAGCACCAAGCGCAGTTCGGAATTACCATACAGTGCGGTATCTCCCGCGAACCGGTTCTTCCGAAAACCACGTAAACTACCATCGGATACATCGCCGCCGGTTAAACCAGGCCCACCCAGAAAGGCGCTCTCGTGAAAGGGGAAGGTCCCCCACACCTTTTTGCCGCCCGCTCGCAAGGCAAGGGTCGGGTTGGTCGGAACAGGAGCAGTCAGATATGCGCGCGTCTCCCCATCTAGGCTGCCAAAGGCCGACACCACATCCCAAACTCCCGGATAGACGGCTCCGGCGACTCTGACAAAGACCCCCCG
>JAPPEG010000171.1 GCA_028875345.1 Gemmatimonadota bacterium | reverse complement strand
TTCTGCTCGAGTTCGACAAAGAGCATCCAGAAGAGATCAAAGAGACCGCGCAGGGTGCGCTCCTGGCAACGGAATCGATGATTAATGTCCTAATCCTGCGGTCGACGAAGTATCGTTTCGGCTATCGGTCCTCGATTCACTTGTGGGTGACTGAGGAGAATCTTGCCAACGCTCCGCTGATGCTGCTTTTGGCGTACATCATCGTGGGGCACCGGGAGTGGCGACACGCCGAGATTCGGCTCTTCGCGTGCTTCAATTCTGGAGACGGAGGACGCGAAACGCAGAAGCTCTCCAGTTTGATGACCGAAGGACGATTGCCGATCTCTAAGCACAATGTGACGTCGGTTCATTGTGCGACTAGTGAAGCTCTCGAGTTTGAGGTGTCGCTCCGATCCTCTAAGGCCGATCTGGTCATTGCGGGCTTGGCAGATGACGACATCAAATCGGGCGAAGCCAAGCAAGCCCTACAGCGCTACTATGGGGCAAACGACGTGCTGTTCGTCCATGCGAGCGAGCCGGTCGCAATCGAGTAATCAGCCGTTTGCTCGCCCCCCTTTAACTTGAGGCCAAAAAGACGAATTGCTCGCGGCACTGTACAGCTTGGCCAAGCAAAGGAGCTAGGCGCGAAGGTCGCGTTTATTCCGCATCGCCAAAGACCGCGCGCCGCAGCGCGTCGTTCAGCCGCGTCTGCCAGCCTGGGCCGCTGTTGCGGAAATGATCCGCAAGGTCGGCGTCAAGACGAATTGAGATGTGCTTTTTAGTCGGGGCTTTCTGTTTGCCACGGGTGCGCCGATAGCGCTCGACGATGTGGGGGACGACCTCACTTGCTGGGCGCATACGAGCTATCTCTTCAGCGGTAAGTTCTCGCGTGTCTGGATCGGCGGCGATGCCAGCGCGGATGGCGGCATCTTCTTCTGGAGTCGGGAGGGCGATGTCACGTTTGGCTTTCGACATAGGTTCGGGCCTCTCTTCTGGTGGCTTTGCGCAGGCTGATGATGCGGATGTTGTCACCGCGCTCTGTGAAGACGACAAAATGAAGAACTGCGCCGATAAAACCTATGGCGATCCAGCGCGGTTCGGCGTGATCTTCGTCCACATTGATCACGGCGGTGTCCCATTCAAAAGCGACCATGTCGGCAAAATCAACGCCGTGTTTTGCCAAATTGGCTTGCCGCTTGCCTTCGTCCCATTCGTACATTGATTGTCGCCGATTAATACTATCTGAATGTATATACAATTTGACCGTTGTCAAATTCACAAAGCATTGCTTTTTGGGAGGAGATAGTTTGGACAGACTTGAATTGCGCCCTACTAGGCTGGCCTGTGCAGTCTGGTGTTGTTTTTTATTAGCGGTCCTGATCTGGAGTGAGCTTTGCTGTCCACTAGCCGCTGCCGCAGAAAGCGAGCATCGGTTGACCATTCTGCACACTAACGACTTGCTGGGCCGACTGCTACCAGAGCCTTATTTCGACGAAGCCGACTGGGGCGGTTTTGCCCGCTTGGCCCATCTGATAGAGGAGCAGCGGAGTGTCCGGCCCGACTCCGTCCTGATTGTGGACGGGGGCGATGCCTTGGGCGATTCTCCCCTCGCTGGTATGGACGCCGGTCGAATGGTAGTGCGGTTGATGAACGGGATGGGTTATGATGCGCTGGCGGTGGGGAACCACGAATTTGACTACGGCCTCGACTCCCTTCGCATCCGCGCTAGCGAGGCGAATTTCAATGTGCTAAGTGCCAATGTGCGGGTAGCACCGGACAGCACGGCCTTATTTACACCCTTTGTCCTCGTGGAGCGGGCCGGACTGCAGATTGCCCTCATCGGCTTGCTCTCGCCCCAAGCCCTAAAAGTGATCAACCCTGTGAAAAATCCTGCTCTCAACATCGACGACCCTCACCTGATCTTGAAGACTTTATTGGCGGGACCGGCAGGGCAGGCGGATTTACAGGTGCTCTTGGTCCACATGAGCGCTCAGGAGGCGCGCGATCTGGTGGGGGCTTTCCCACAAGTGGATCTGTGCATTGCTGGGGGCTTTGGCCGGGAAACCCGCAGAGGTGCTGGCGAACATGTGGTGCGCTTTGCCGGGGGCGGGTATTTGGTCACCACGCCAGGCTGGGGAGCTTTCTTGGGATGGGTGGATATGACCGTGCGCCGAGAGGAGGGCAAGGTCGTCTTGATGGATGTGCAGCCTCGGCTAGTGCCTATAAGCCCCGAGGTTGCCCAAGACCAGACTGTGGCGTCTCTTATTGACGAGCAGGAGGAAGCCGTTCAGCGAATCCAGCAACAGCAGCTTGGCAACACCAATGAACCCATTGAGGACGCGGCCCAATGGGTGGCTGATCTGATCCGCACGCGACTGAACACCGAAGTGAGCGTGATTAACCAAGGAACTCTGCGGAGCCTAACCTTGGATGGCGCTATCCAGTTAGAGACTTTGGCCAACCTAGTGCGCTACGATGATGTTCTAGTTCGCGTGGAGGTGCTGGGGAGCCAGTTGAAAGCTATGGCCGATAGCAGCGCCAAGCGGCCTTCAGGAAGCCAGCGACTAGTTTTTTCGGGGTACGATGCCCAGACCAGCTTGATTGGCGGTCGTCCTCTAGTGCCAGAAGAGAAGTACCAGGTGGCCACTACTTCGTATCTAGCCTCCGGGGGGGACGACTACTGGACCAAAAGAGAGGCCCCAAATATGGAATCGGCGGACTGGATTACGCTGAAGCAGATGCTGGAAGAGCACATCCGTAAATACCCCAACTTGGGGCGCTGGGATGGAGTGCGGCAGGGCGGACGGAGCGTTTGGAAGAATAGCACCAAGCTCAACGGCTCGCTGTCGCATACAACTCTCGACGCCTCGGCTAGCCGCTACAGCGGCGTCTCCTTTCTAGGCGGACATGACGCCTTGGCTTGGAACGGACAGTTTGAGAGCCGCACCAGCTACTTGAGCCAGCGGGGCACACTGGTCGCCCTGCTGCGCTCTGGTTTTGGCCAGTTGCGTGCCCGCAGCAGCCTGCGCGAGGCCGTGGACCGCTTGGAAGGAGACGTGCTCTACACGTGGTCGCAGCGCCGCCTCGCTCCTTTTTTGGGACTCGACATTAACACGGTATGGACAGCCGCCTCGGGAGAGAAACATCCCCTTGCGCTGCGGTTCAAAGGGGGCTTGCATAAAAAATGGGCCCCGGATACTGGCGTCCGCGTGGGTCTGGCTATGGAGAGAGACCAGGTCCAAGCGACCAATGTAATGGGGCTAGAAATCGCGCCCGAGTACAAAGAAGAATTGCGGCCGGGTAATGTCGTGTCCTCCCAGGCCAAATTCTTTTGGGGAGTAAGGCAAAGGAGTACGCTGTCGCTGCAGAATTTCAACAGCCTGCGCATCCGGCTGCTGGGCAATCTGGCCGCTACCCTCGACGCCAACTTCTTTCTCCACCGCGACAGTCAAGTCCAAGCGCTGGCCGTCAAATCGGAACTGCAAGTGGGGCTGGGCTACGCCTGGAGCGAGAAGTGGCTGTAATCGGTTTGAGGTATAGGATCAAGCTATGAAAGCGCTTATATGGCGATGTGTGCCGTATCTCGTCGCTGCCTTTATGGTCGCCAACGGTTTCTACACCTTGGCCATGGGCTTGGGCGAGATTTTTCACCTCGACCAGTATCTGGCGGTCGAACTGGGCGAAATGCGTCGCTATCTGGAAGTGGTGCCTGCCCCGCAGTTGGGTGGTTTTGTGGCGGTTTTTTTGGGCGTCGTATTCATCGTTTTAGGCAAGGGGTTGGCCGAACGGCGACGGCGCGCGCGCAACTGGGCCGTGGTGGCGCTGCTGCTCAATGTTTTGTCCCACCTATACCAAGGGCTGCCATTGCGGAACTGTATCTTATCGGCAGCGGGTCTGGTGCTTTTGGGGCTGTTGCGCACCGAGTTCACTCGCCACAGCGAGCGCCATCGCTGGAGCTATGCCGAAGTAATCGCCGTGCTGTCGATCATCTTCGCTTTGGCCTACGGCATTGGCGGGGCGTATTTGCTGCGCGCTGAGTTCAGCGGCATTGAGACGTGGGCGGACGCAGTCTATTTCACGGTCGTCACGTATAGCACTTTAGGATACGGGGATATGCTGCCCCAGAGTTCCAACGCCAAATGGTTCGCCATCTCCATGGTAAGCGTTGGCATTGGATCATTCGTTACGGCCTTAACCGTATTGCTGGGACCACTGATCGAGAACCGGCTAAAAGGAGTATTCGCTGTCGTGAGCAAATTTCAAAAGAGCGTGGATCACATAGTAGTGTGCGGCTATACCAAAGTAACCGAGAGCATCGTCGATGAACTGCGCGCGCGACAGGTGCCGTTCCTCGTCATCGACGGGCGCGAAGATTTTGTCGTACATCTCAAAAACAGCGGCCTTGACGTTCTGCAAGGCGACCCCACGGAGCGAGCCGTGTTGGAGCAGGCCAATCTGTCTAGTGCCACCGCAGTGATCGCGGCCACGGATTCGGACGCCACCAATACTTTAGTGGCTCTTACTGCCTGCGCTCTGCGCGAAGCCGGGGAGCAGCACAAGTTCCGCATTATTGTGCGCATTGAGGACGAAGAGAACATCGCCAAAGTGGAGAGTATAGGCGTTGATGAGATCATCTCGCCTTCTACTTTGGGTGGACGGCTCATGGCGCAGCGGGCAGTGGGCGCAGCGGAGAGTGTGGACCCATGATTGATGTCTATGTAGATCGGTTGTGGGAATGGCTGATAAGCAGCCTCGCCGATTTGGTGCTAGGGCTGCTCATTGCCTTAGCGTCTTGGTTGGTCAGCCGCTGGGTCAAGCGCTTTGTCTCCCGCACTGCCAAACGCCTAGGCTGGGACGAAATCCTGTGGGATTATTTTGGTACGGTACTGCGCTACCTGACTTTGATCGTGGGATGGGTATCGGCCCTCAAGAAAACTGGTTTTCCAGTGGAGGCGGTGTTGGCCACCTTCGGCATTAGCGGCATCATCATCGGCTTGGGGGCACGCCGGTCCATTGCCAATTATTTTTCGGGGTTGATGATGTTGGCAGCTCGGCCCTTCAAGCAGGGGGATCTAATAGAGTTTGGACCGCCGCCGCAGATAGGCCGGGTCACGG